>NZ_DATIRM010000053.1:0-19177 GCF_035469765.1 Psychrobacter sp. | reverse complement strand
CAATAACAAAAGCCTCAATATGATTTTTGTATAAATCATTTTTTATCAAGCATTGTCATATTGGCAATATCAGATAAGGCTGAAGTTAACGATAAATAGGTATGAGAAAGGATAGATGAATAACATTAAAGGTAGCCAATAAGGTTACCTTTAATGTTATCAACTAAGACTACCATGGCTAGCTTTTAAGAGCGTTAAAAAATCAGCTGTATTAGCAAGATGGATATACCAAAGTAAATCTATCTTGCTAATACAGCTCCGTAAAATCTGTCGATATGGTCACCTTGCATATAGTGCTATTCAGTGCTGGCTAATGCTCACATTAAAACCTCTACATTAGACGAACTATGATTCCAAGTATTTTTGCTCGCCAGCCACTGGCGCTTCGTATGACTGCTATTTTATTGATAGTGGCATTGATACTGATATGGTTCGATAGCAAAAATCCAGAATGGTTCAAGCCTGTCCGCTCAACAAGCCATGCTGCGATGCAGCCGATTTATGAGCTGTCACTATTACCGAGTTATGCTAAACACTGGTCAAGCGGCAGTCTGCAATCAAAAGAAGCGCTACGTCGTGAAAATGTGCAGCTCAAATCGCAACTGATTCACGCCCAAGCCAAGTTACAACAGCAAGATTATATCTTGGCGCAAAATGCTCGTCTGCAAGGCATTCTATCAACGACACGCCCTGAGCAATTTGATTTAAATTTAGCACAGGTGATTGGTACCGACACCAACTTACTGCGTCAAATTGTAGTTTTGAATAAAGGGGCGCAAGATGGGGTGCAAGTTGGGCAAACGGTCATTGATGAAGACGGTATTTTAGGACAGATTATTAATGTCTATCCTAATACCAGCCGTTTATTGCTGATTACTGATGAGCAGCAGTCGGTTGCCGTTACTGTCAAGCGTACCGGTCAGCGTGCTATTGTTACCGGTCAGGGCATACCGACCTCATTGAGCCTTGATTATGTCTTTAAAACCTCAGACGTGCGCGTCGGTGATGAGTTAGTATCGTCAGGATTGGGAGGGCGTATCCCTGCAGGTTATCGTGTTGGTCGTATCGCCCATATTGAAGATACGCAAGCGGATAATTTTAGAAATATTGATGTCACGCCAGCGGCAAACTTTGTTGACAATGCTTATGTACTGATACTGCAAGATAAGTTGGCCAATAAGAACAATACTGGCATCCCTGAGCCTTGATAGTGATGGTCTAATCTTTGGTTGCTATCTAATCTAAGTGAGCTTTTTAATCCTCATTTTTTATTCCGCGCAATGCTGTATTCATCATTCTATAGCTGCTAACACCTCGCTAAAGGTAAGTATTCATGGCATATCCTAATTCTGATCATGCAAATGGGCTGCTGCATGCCGTGATTGTACTGAGCTTTATTATTGCTTCATCACTTAGTGTCTATCCATTAAGTCCTAGTATGGCAACACTGCGCCCTATGATCATGATCATGGTGCTGATTTTTTGGTTATTGTTTCAGCCGCGCTATGTGGGCATTTTTAGCGCCTTTACCGTTGGTATTATTGCCGATTTATTGATGGATACCCATTTAGGGCAACAAGCATTTTCTGCTGTCATGGTGGCACTGATGATAAAAGTAATAAGTATTTATATCAGGGAGTTGAATGCTATCAGTGCTTGGCTCATCGCAAGTTTGGCGCTATTTGTTTTTCAGACCAGTCTGTGGCTGCTACAGATGTTTGTGCAAGATGTCTTTGTCGCCCAATCTGTTTATTCTTTATTGATGAGTATCATTAGCTGGCCATTAGTGCTATTGGCGCTACGAAAATTTGTACGTTAATGAGGGCAGTTGCTGCAACAATAATTGTCAGCATTACTTGAATCAGTATCAACTAAGTACTGCAACGCTCGAAAATTTTTAATCTCATTTCTCAAAACTATACGCCATATATTTCTATATCATAAGAGGATAGCCATGGATATCATCTTAGCATCTGGTTCGCCGCGTCGTCGTGAATTGCTAAGCCGCGCGCAACTTACCTTTACTGTCATCAGCGTCGATATCGACGAAACGCCCTATCAAGATGAGTCTCCTAAAGACTATATTGTCCGTATGGTCGCTGCCAAAGCAGAGGCAGCAACCACGCAGCTGAATAAACAGTTAAAGAATAATGAAGATCATTCATCTTACTTATATCAGTCACTCCTATCTCAGCCCATTATTTTATTGACCTCTGATACCATTGGCGTATTACCAGATGGTAAAACAGTTTTAGTCAAACCAAACAATCGCGAAGATGCTTATCATATGTGGCAGCAGATGTCTGATAGTACCCATGAAGTATGGACGGCGGTACAGGCAACCCAGCTTTCAATACTCTCTACGCATTGCAAACACGCTCATCAGTCTGATTATGATTCTGATAATGAACAAGTATTACAAGTCGTCAATCAACAACAAATCATTGAGCGCACAGAGGTAACTTTTATAGCGCTTACAGCAGAGATGATGAGTGAATATTGGGACAGCGGCGAGCCTGCAGATAAAGCAGGTGGCTATGGTATTCAAGGGTTGGGCGCTGCATGGGTCAGCCGTATCAATGGCAGCTACACCAACGTGGTGGGCTTGCCACTTGCACAAACGCTGGCATTGATTAAAGATATGAGCAATGATGCTTGTGATTAGTCTTCTAACAACTGTCTTAGTTCCTAACGTTTGCATTACTAATGATAAGAAGCTTAACTGCTTAAAAAGCTTAGATATGGCTAAAGGCTAGAGTAGAAGCTTATAACTCAGCTCTGCTTAGTATTTAGTTTAGTATTAATTCCACTGCACATAATGACACGCTTGTACCATGGGCAAAAGCGAATAGCATTTGTTACACTGTAAGGCTACCAAACTATGAATGCTTCACCAGAAAGCTGAGTGATAAGAGAAAACACTATGTCCGAAGAGCTGCTAATTAATATTAGTCCCATGGAATCCCGTGTCGCCGTGCTAGATAACGGTATCTTGGGCGAGATTTATATTGAGCGTCACCATAAATTGGGTTTGGTTGGTAACATCTACTTAGGCACAGTGGTACGTGTTCTCCCTGGTATGCAAGCAGCCTTTGTGGATATTGGTCAATCACGTACCGCATTCTTACACGTCAATGACATGCAGCGCGAACCGCGTCCAGCTGCCAAGAGCAGTAAAGTCGAAAAGACTGATGATGAACGCACCATTATAGAGGCGACGGCTAATGATTTAGCCATCACACCGCCTGTAGTAATAAGTACGCAGAACACAGAAGTTGTACCAGTTTCGAAAACCCTTATCCAGCATCGTCTACATGAAAGCCAACGTATTTTGGTACAAGTCACCAAAGATCAACTGGGCAGTAAAGGCGCGCGCTTGACTACTAATATATCGCTGCCATCACGCTACTTGGTTTACTTGCCATCGAGTGAGCATATCGGTATCTCACAACGTATTGATGGCGAAGAGGAGCGTACACGCCTCAAGACCGAACTTGCTAGCCTGATGCAAACCGTCAATCTCAAAGGCGGTCTCATTGCGCGTACGGCAGCTGAGCGTGTGCCGGTTGATAAGCTTGAAGAAGATATTTACTACTTATTGCAATTATGGCGGACGATTTGTGCTCGTCGCCAAGAAATGAAATCTAATCAGAGCTCCGAGCTTATTTATCAAGAGTTATCGCTACCACTACGCTCTATCCGCGATTTGGTACATGCCGATACCGAAAAAGTGATTATCGATAATGCGCAGATTTATGAGCAAGTGAGATGCTTTGCCAAAGAATTTGTGCCTTTCGTCTATGATCGCATTGTGCATTACACTGCTGAGCAATCATTATTCGATGTTCACCGTGTTGAAGATGATTTACGTGACGCCCTAAAACGACGCGTTGATTTAAAGTCTGGTGGCTATCTGATTATTGACCAAACTGAAGCAATGACCACCATTGACGTCAACACCGGCTCATTTGTTGGTGGACGCTCATTAGAAGATACCGTCTACAAAACCAATCTAGAAGCCACCCACGCGATAGCCCGTCAGCTGCGCTTGCGTAATCTGGGTGGTATTATTATCCTAGATTTTATTGACATGCTTGAGCAGCAGCATAAAGATGATATCTTAGAGAGCTTGCAGTCACAACTGGTACAAGATTATGCGAAAACCAAAATTACTCAAGTGAGCGAGCTTGGTTTGGTTGAGATGACCCGTAAGCGTACCCGTGAATCGCTCGGACAACAGCTATGTGAGCCTTGCTCGACCTGTCAAGGTCGTGGCTTCGTCAAAACGGCTGAAACCGTCTGTTTTGAGATATTCCGCGAAATTATGCGCTGTGCTCGAACTTATAACTCACCCAAAAAGTTTACCGTGGTCGCCCATGCGGCAGTCATTGATTTATTGCTGACCTCAGAGTCTGATACCGTAGCAGATTTAGAGTATTTGCTTGGTAGAGTGATTACCTTTGATGTTGAGAATTTATATACCCAAGAGCAATATGACATTGTATTGGACTAAAAATTAGCACTGAATTATTACACTGAGCATTATTATCAAATTATGAAAATTGAGTGCATTTAATTGAAAGGCTTAGCGTTGCTATTTCGTAAGCCTGTTTGCAATAAATGGAAAGAATTGGGTTTAAAAACCACTATTTATAGCAAGCAGTCTCTTTTATTGTTATACACAAGCCCCTTGCAATCGTCTGATAGTTATGTATAATATACACCACTGAATTATATATGCGCAGCCAATCAAACAGCTGGCGCTATGACAGCTAGAGCATCGTTTCTAGCACTATTTCATTATGCCTTTGCTGACATCCTATAATGGAAGGGTCGGCGGGGCTTTAAACTATTTTGCTTTTAGCACGCTATAAGTTCCAATAAAGAACTCATTCTGGTTAAGAACAGAAGGCAGCTTGAAGTGAATATTTAACCAAACGGCTTTTGCTCATATCCTTGCAAAGCAAGAATGACAAAAGCACATATTAGGAGCTTGCTGGCATGGCTAACCAGAGAATCCGTATCCGTCTTAAGTCTTTTGATCATCGTCTGATTGATCAATCTGCACAAGAGATCGTTGATACTGCAAAGCGCACCGGTGCGCAAGTTTGTGGTCCTGTACCGTTGCCGACTCGTATTGAGCGCTTCAACGTTCTAACTTCACCACACGTAAACAAAGACGCTCGTGATCAGTACGAAATCCGTACTCATAAGCGTATGGTTGACATCGTTCAACCTACCGACAAAACTGTGGATGCGCTAATGAAGCTTGACTTGGCGGCGGGTGTTGACGTTCAAATTGCTTTGGGTTAATGCACATAAACACCCAACCCATTAATATAAGATATAAAGAGGTCTAAAATGGCGATCGGTTTAGTCGGTAAAAAATGCGGCATGACCCGTGTCTTCACTGAAGCAGGCGCATCTATCCCTGTAACAGTAGTTGAGATCAGTGCAAACCGTATTACTCAAGTAAAAAATACTGATGTAGATGGCTATCAAGCCATTCAAGTTACCACAGGTACCCGTCGTGACAGCCGCGTAACAGCCGCACAAAAAGGTCACTTCGCTAAAGCTGGCGTTGCCGCTGGTCGTGGTGTTTGGGAATTTCGTGCTAATGACAGCGATCTTGAAGGTCGTGAGATTGGTGGTGAGATTCTAGCTGACTTGTTCGAACAAGGTCAGATGGTTGATGTCACAGGAAACAGTAAAGGTAAAGGTTTTCAAGGTCCTGTAAAACGTCATAACTTTAGCATGCAAGATGCTACTCATGGTAACTCAGTATCTCATCGTGCACATGGTTCAACTGGTCAAAACCAGTCACCAGGTAAAGTATTCAAAGGCAAAAAGATGGCGGGTCAGATGGGTAACAAGCGTGTTACTGTTCAAGGCCTAGAAGTGATTTCGGTTGATGCCGAAAAAGGGTTACTTGTCATCAAGGGTGCTATCCCAGGTGCCACCGGTGGCGATGTCATCGTACGTCCGTCAGTCAAAGCCTAAGCAAGGGGATTAACGTGGATTTAAAAACAGTTACAGGGGCGGCAGTTGAGCTTTCTGATACGGCTTTCGGTCGTGAATTCAACGAAGCACTAGTGCATCAAGTCGTCACCGCATATCTTGCTGGTGCTCGCCAAGGTACACGCGCTCAAAAAACCCGTGCCGAAGTTTCTGGTGGTGGCATTAAGCCATGGCGCCAAAAAGGTACTGGCCGTGCTCGTGCGGGTTCTATTCGTAGCCCAATCTGGCGTGGGGGCGGTCGTGCATTCGCGGCTAAGCCACAAGATTGGTCACAGAAAGTTAACCGTAAGATGTATCGCGGTGCTATGCAGTGCATCCTAGCCGAATTGATTCGCCAAGAGCGTCTGATTTTGGTTGAAGAGATAAGCGTTTCTGGTCCTAAGACCAAAGAGCTGATCGCAAAGTTAAATGAGCTTGGTGCACCTCGTGCATTGATCGTCACTAAAGAAGTTGACGAGAACTTATACTTAGCTGCTCGCAACATCCCACATGTCAATGTACTTGATACAAGTGAAGTGGATCCAGTGAGCTTGATTGCTTTTGACAAAGTAATCATGTCAGTTGAAGCTGCGAAACAATTTGAGGAAGCACTAGCATGAACAACGCAAGACTTTATCAGATCCTAAGAGGACCTGTATTCTCAGAGAAATCTCAAATGCTTGGCGACTCACTTGGTGTGCAGGTATTTAAAATTGACTCTAAGGCTACTAAGCTTGAAGTTAAGAAAGCAGTTGAGATGATGTTTGAAGGTGTTGAAGTTTTAAAAGTAAACACATTGAATGTTAAAGGTAAGACAAAGCGTTTTGGTAAAAGTATCGGCCGTCGTAACGACTATAAAAAAGCCTATGTTACCTTAAAAGCTGGTCAAGATGTACAAATGGCTGATGCTGGTGAAGAGGTCGCAAATACGACTGCTTCTACTAGTGAAACAGCGAATAACGAATAAGGATTACACTCATGCCTATCGTAAGAGCAAAGCCAACATCACCAGGCCGTCGTTTTGTTGAAAAAGTAGTGCATCCACACCTTTATAAAGGTCGTCCGTTTGCAGCGCTTCTAGAATCAAAAAGCAAGACCGGTGGTCGTAACAATAATGGTCGTATCACTACTCGTCACATCGGCGGTGGTCATAAGCAACATTATCGTATTATCGATTTTAAACGTACTAAAGACAATATCCCAGCAACGGTAGAGCGTATTGAATACGATCCTAACCGTACTGCTCATATTGCTTTGCTTAAGTACGCTGACGGCGAACGTCGTTATATTATCGCTGCTAAAAAGCAAGCAGTTGGCGATACTGTAATGTCAGGTGAATTATCACCAATTCGTCCAGGTAACTGTTTACCGCTGAAAAACATACCACTAGGTACTGTGATCCATAATATCGAACTTAAAATCGGTAAAGGCGCACAGATGGCTCGTGCTGCGGGTGCTAGCGTTCAGCTACTAGGTCGTGACGGTATTTACGCAATTCTTCGTTTGCGTTCTGGCGAAACTCGCCGCGTACACGTAAATTGCCGTGCTGTTATCGGTGAAGTTTCTAATACTGAAAACAACTTGAAATCACTTGGTAAAGCCGGTGCTTCACGTTGGAGAGGTATTCGTCCTTCTGTTCGTGGTGTCGCGATGAACCCGGTTGATCACCCACACGGTGGTGGTGAAGGTCGTAATAAAGGTCGCCATCCTACTAGCCCTTGGGGTCAGAAGTCTAAAGGACTTAAAACGCGTAACAATAAGCGTACTGACAGTATGATCATCCGCCGCCGCGCCAAGAAGAAATAAAGGAAGAATTTCATGCCTCGTTCATTGAAAAAAGGTCCATTCATAGACGCGCATTTATTTGCTAAAGTTGAAACTGCATTAGAAACCAACTCACGCAAACCAATTAAAACTTGGTCGCGCCGTTCAATGATTCTGCCACAAATGGTTGGCCTAACTTTATCTGTTCACAATGGCCGTACTCATGTACCGGTTATCGTGAGTGAACAGATGGTTGGTCATAAACTAGGTGAATTTGCCCCGACTCGTACATATCGTGGTCACGGCATTGACAAGAAAGCTAAGAGATAAGGTGCTTACCATGGAAGTAACTGCAAAATTACGCGGTGCCGCCATATCGGCACAAAAAGTTAGACTCGTTGCTGATGAAGTTCGTGGCAAATCTATTGAGCGTGCTTTGGATATCCTAACGTATAGCAATAAAAAAGGCGCGGTTTTTGTTAAGAAATGTCTTAACTCAGCCATCGCCAATGCTGAAAACAACAACGGTTTAGATATCGATACTCTTAAAGTATCAACCATCTACGTTGATGAAGGCATTACGCTAAAACGTATCCTACCACGTGCTAAAGGTCGCGCTGATCGTATCAGCAAGCGTACCTGTCACATCACTATAAAGGTAGGGGAATAAGTTATGGGACAAAAAGTACATCCAATCGGAATTCGTCTTGGTGTTGTAAAAAAGCATAACGCAAACTGGTATGCTAGCCCTAAACAATACTCAGAATACCTAATTAACGACATTCAGGTTCGTGAATATCTGCGCAAGAAACTAGATAGTGCTATGATTAGCAAGATCATGATTGAGCGTCCTACTGGTGCTGCTAAGATTACCATCGCCACTGCGCGTCCTGGTATCGTTATCGGTAAGAAAGGCGAAGATATTGAAAGACTTCAAAAAGAATTGACCAAAATTATGGGCGTACCTGCTCAGGTCAACATTGAAGAAATCACCTCGCCTGATCTTGATGCTCATTTGGTAGCGAAAGGTATCTCAAGCCAGCTTGAGCGTCGTGTTATGTTCCGCCGTGCAATGAAGCGTGCGGTACAGAACAGCATGCGTTCTGGTGCTAAAGGTATTAAAGTTGAGCTGTCTGGCCGTCTTGGCGGTGCTGAGATTGCTCGTACTGAATGGTACCGTGAAGGTCGTGTGCCATTGCATACACTACGTGCCGATATCGACTATTCGTCAGTACGTGCGGAAACCACTTACGGCACTATCGGTGTAAAAGTTTGGATCTTCCGTGGCGAAATCCTTGACGGTATGAACAGTGTATACAATCCCGTTAAAGAAGAGCAGGCTCGTGCGCCAAAACGCCGTGGCCGTGGAAACGGAAACCGTCGAAACACAGACAGAGGTTAAACTATGTTACAGCCAAAACGTACCAAGTTTCGTAAAATGCATAAAGGTCGTAACACTGGGCTAGCTCATCGTGGAAGCACCGTTGCATTCGGACAAATTGGTCTAAAGTCTTTGACTCGTGGTCGTATGACTGCCCGTCAAATTGAAGCAGCACGCCGTACCATCACTCGTAAAATTAAGCGTGGCGGTAAGATTTGGATTCGCGTTTTCCCAGACAAACCAATTACCAATAAACCATTAGAAGTACGTATGGGTAAAGGTAAAGGTCCTGTAGAATATTGGGTATGCGAAATCAAACCTGGTAAAATACTATATGAACTTGAAGGGATTTCAGAAGAGCTTGCTCGCGAAGCGTTAACGCTTGCTGCAGCTAAACTGCCCTTTAAAACTACCATTGTTAAGCGGACGATAATGTAATGAAGATCAGTGAATTACGTGATAAATCATTAGAAGAACTGACCCAGTTACTTGATGAAAAGCAACTTGATGCTTTCCGTATTCGTATGGCTAAAGCAACTGGTCAGTTGGGGAATACCCATGAAGTACGTGTCAATCGTCGTGCGATTGCTCAGCTTCAGACTTTGATTAACGAGAAACAACGAGGCGACTCATGAGCGATAACAATCAAGCAACGACCAATGCTAGTGTTCTGACAGGACGAGTTGTCAGTGACAAGATGGACAAGTCCATCACAGTTTTGATTGAGCGTCTGGTTCGTCATCCTTTATATGGCAAGCAGCTTCGTCGTTCTACTAAAATCAAAGCACATGATGAGAATAATGTTTGCCAACAAGGCGACCTTGTCCGCATCAAAGAAACGCGTCCAATCTCAAAAACCAAGTCTTGGACTTTGGTTGATGTGGTTGAAAAAGTAGAAAAAATCTAAGTAAATTGCATTAAAAGCCAGAAGCTGTTAAAATAGCTGCCTTTTTAAGGATACTGATTGCGCCGAGCGTATATCACTCACATTAAGAGTAGCAGCGGTTATTAATATTAAAATGCCGACTACTCATACTGTGCTAGCGGCAGCAACTGGTTTTTTATTGCTCATACGTGTGGAGTAACGCTATGATTCAGGTTGAATCTATGCTGGAAGTTGCAGATAATAGCGGTGCAAGACGAGTTCAGTGCATTAAAGTACTGGGTGGCTCTCATCGTCGTTATGCATCAGTTGGCGACATTATTAAAGTAACGGTTAAAGAAGCCATTCCTCGCGGTCGTGTTAAAAAAGGCGACGTGATGAATGCGGTAGTTGTACGTACCAAAAAAGGCGTTCGTCGTCCTGATGGTTCGGTATTACGTTTTGACGACAATGCTGCGGTATTGTTGAACCAAAATAAAGCGCCGATTGCAACTCGTATTTTTGGACCGGTAACTCGTGAACTACGTGGTGATCAGTTTATGAAAATTGTATCACTAGCACCAGAAGTATTGTGAGGTAATCCATGTCAAAATTACGTAAAGGCGATACAGTTATCGTGATTGCTGGGAAAGACAAAGGCAAGCAAGGTACTGTACAAGCTGTAAAAAACGATCGTATTAAAGTTGAAGGCATTAACATTGTCACTAAACATCAGAAGCCAAATCAGGCAACTGGCGTTGAAGGCGGCATTCTTAAGCAAGAAGCTTTTCTGCATATCTCAAATGTCGCAATCTTAAATGCGCAAACCCAAAAAGCTGATCGTATTACTTATCAGTTCGGCGAAGATGGCAAGAAACAACGCCTATATCGTTCGAACGGTGAAGTAGTGGCGACTGCGTAAGACACTAAGGGTGTAATGGTAATGGCAAGATTAAAATCTTTATATAACGAAGAATTAAAACAGCAAATCAAAGAAGAGCTTGGTTTGGCGAATGTGATGCAAGTGCCTAAAATCACTAAAATCACACTAAATATGGGTGTAGGCGGCGCTTCTCAAGACAAGAAATTGCTTGAAGGTGCAGTAGCTGATATGACCGCTATCGCTGGT
Organism: Psychrobacter sp.; assembly: GCF_035469765.1. Classification (GTDB taxonomy): domain Bacteria; phylum Pseudomonadota; class Gammaproteobacteria; order Pseudomonadales; family Moraxellaceae; genus Psychrobacter. Next base: position 8,044 of record NZ_DATIRM010000053.1, on the reverse strand, counting down.
CAAAAACCTGTAGTCACCAAAGCGCGTAAATCAGTTGCTGGCTTTAAAATTCGTGAAGAATGGCCAATTGGCTGTAAAGTAACGCTACGCGGTGAGCAAATGTACGAATTTTTAGATCGTCTCGTTGCCATTGCAATTCCTCGTATTCGTGATTTCCGTGGTTTTTCTCCTAAAGCCTTTGACGGACGTGGTAACTACTCATTGGGTATCAAAGAACAAATCGTATTCCCAGAAGTAGACTTTGATAAGATTGATCGTATCCGTGGTATGGATGTCACAATCACCACGTCAGCTCAATCTGATGAAGAAGGTCGTGCGTTGCTTAAAGCTTTCGGCTTCCCATTTAAATAAGGTAAAGACGTTATGGCAAAGAAGAGCATGATTAACCGCGAATTAAAGCGCGAAAAAATGGTTGCTAAGTACGCTGATAAGCGTGTCAAGCTAAAAGAAACTATCAGTGATATGACTGCAAGTGACGAAACTCGTATGGAAGCGATGCTAGAGCTACAAGCTTTACCACGTAACTCATCACCAGTACGTCTGCGCAATCGTTGTGCTATCACGGGTCGTCCTCACGGTTACTTCCGCAAGTTTGGCTTATCACGCAATATGCTGCGTGAGCGTGTCATGCAAGGCGATGTGCCTGGTGTTCGTAAAGCAAGCTGGTAAGGGGTAACTATATGAGTATGCAAGATACCGTTGGGGATATGCTAACCCGTATTCGTAACGCACAAATGGCTAATAAAGTATCGGTAGCAATGCCGAGCTCTAAGCTACGCAAATCAATCGCTGATTTGTTGGTTAACGAAGGTTATGTTGCTAGCGCTGTTGTTACTGAAGAAAACAACAATAAAGCAACTTTGACCATTGTATTAAAATACTTCGAAGGCAAAGCTGTCATCGAAACGATTCAACGTTTTAGCCGTCCTGGTTTACGCCAGCATCGCGGTAAAGACGCTATCCCTACTGTTAAGCAAGGTATGGGTGTTGCTATTGTATCAACTAGCCAAGGCATCATGACTGATCGTGCTGCACGCGCTGCTGGTATCGGTGGTGAAGTCGTCGCATTTGTAGCGTAAGCTGCACGACGATAAAGTCTATTTGACGCTGTTGGGCTTCTATCAATATGATAATGATGAATTATTTAACATTGGTAGGTGTCTAACGTGGTCAACTATGCTAAACTAACACGCTTTTTAGCCTGTTAGTTTTTTCGCTAATATAAAGAAGTTAATTTTCTAAGGAATATTCCTATGTCTCGTGTGGCTAAAGCCCCAGTGACGCTGCCAAACGGCGTAAGCGTTACTTTGAACGATCGGCAGGTCGAAGTTAAAGGCAAGAATGGCAATCTGTCTTTACGCCTGCATGAATTGGTCGAGCTGAAACAGGAAGATGATGCGATCATTTTCTCACCTACAGTCGATTCAAAAGAAGCAATGATGCATACTGGCACCATGCGCTCTTTACTAAACAACTTAGTAATTGGCGTTAACGAAGGCTTTGAAAAACGTCTTCAGTTAATCGGTGTTGGTTATCGTGCACAAGCTACTGGTAATAAAGTAACGCTAAACGTTGGTTACTCACACCCAGTAGAATATACGTTACCTGAAGGTGTATCAGCTGAAACCCCAACGCAAACTGAAATCGTTTTAAAATCAAACGATAAGCAGCAGCTTGGTCAAGCAGCGTCTAATATCCGTGGTTTCCGCCCACCTGAGCCTTATAAAGGTAAAGGTATTCGTTATAGTGACGAGCATGTGATTCGCAAAGAAGCCAAGAAAAAATAAGGTGAGTTGAAATGTTTGATAAAAAAGCAGCTCGTCTACGTCGAGCTAAGAAAACCCGCGCACATATCCGCTTTTTAGGCGTTCATCGTCTAACGGTTAATCGTACGCCAAGACACATCTATGCCCAGATTATCTCTCCGAACGGTGGTGAAGTGATTGCTCAGGCATCTACCTTAGACAGCAGCTTACGTTCAGGCGCGACTGGTAACGCTGATGCAGCGACGTCTGTAGGCCAAATGATCGCAGAACGCGCAAAAGCAGCTGGCATCACTAAAGTTGCATTTGACCGTAGTGGTTTCAAATATCATGGTCGAGTAAAAGCTTTAGCTGAAGCTGCTCGCGAAAACGGATTGGAGTTTTAATCATGGCTAGAAATGATAAAAATGATAAAAATGAACAGACTGACGGTCTAGTAGAACGCTTAGTTACCGTTGATCGCGTTGCAAAAGTTGTTAAAGGTGGTCGTATTTTCTCTTTCACTGCGTTGACCGTAGTGGGTGATGGCAATGGTCGTGTTGGTTTTGGTCGCGGTAAAGCACGTGAAGTGCCAGCTGCTATTCAAAAAGCACTAGAAGCTGCCAAACGTAATATGATTACTGTTGAGCTAAATGATGCAACTTTGCATCATCCGATCAAAGCACGTCATGGTGCTAGTAAAGTTTATATGCAACCTGCATCTGAAGGTACTGGCGTAATCGCTGGTGGCGCAATGCGTGCTGTATTAGAAGTTGCTGGTGTCAAAGATGTTTTGACTAAATGTTATGGTTCTACCAACACTGCTAACGTTGTTCGTGCAACGTTTAACGGTTTACGTGATATGTCAACTCCAGAAAAGATGGCAGCAAAACGTGGTAAATCTGTAGACGAAATCTTGGGTTAACTTAGACTAGGTGAGTTACGATGAAAAAAATGAAAGTCACTCAATTCAAATCGGGTGCCCATCGCCTCAAGAGCCACAAAGCATGCTTGAAAGGATTGGGTTTACGCCGTATTAATCATTCTGTTGTAGTAGAAGATACTCCTTCAACTCGTGGTATGGTCAATCGCGTTAACTACTTGGTAAAAGTGGAGGAAGCGTAATGGGTCTTAGATTAAATGAATTATCACCAGGTGTTGGCGCAAAGAAAACTGCCCAACGTCGTGGTCGCGGTATCGGTTCAGGCCTCGGCAAAACCGGTGGTCGTGGTGTAAAAGGTCAGAAATCTCGTTCAGGTTCTAGCATTCGCTCAGGATTTGAAGGTGGTCAAATGCCTTTATATCGCCGTCTACCAAAATTTGGTTTTACCAGTAAAATGGCAATGACGACTGCTGAAGTTCGTCTGTCTGAATTGAGCCAAATCGAAGGCGATGTCGTTAGCATTGAAACTTTAAAAGCTGCTAACCTTATCCGTCGTGACATGAAGCGTGCGCGCGTTATGTTGTCGGGTGAAGTCACTAAAGCTTATACTTTTAAAGGTATTAAAGTGACTAAAGGCGCTAAGCAAGCAATCGAAGCTGCTGGTGGTAGCATCGAGGAGTAGTAACGTGTCAAAGCAATCAATGTCATCGACTGGTATACCGCTCAATCCATTTGCCTTTATACGTAAGTATGACGAGCTATGGACGCGTTTGTTATTCTTAATCGGCGCATTGATTGTTTATCGTTTTGGGTCGCATATTCCAGTACCGGGTATCAATCCGGTTAACTTGGCTGATCTGTTTTCGCGCAACGAAAATACCATTCTGAGCATGTTTAACATGTTTTCAGGTGGTGCGCTAGAGCGTATGTCCATCATGGCACTTGGTATTATGCCATATATTTCAGCATCGATTATTGTACAGATGATGTCTGCGGTATTGCCATCGCTAGAAGCCCTCAAAAAAGAGGGTGAGGCGGGACGACGTAAGCTAAACAAGTATACCCGTCAGGGGACGCTTGCATTGGCTCTAGTACAGTCATTAGGGATGTGTGCTGGTTTAATCAGTCAAAATCTTACTCTATCTTCTGGTCTAACTTTTTATATTCCAGCGGTTACCTCATTGGTAGCTGGTGCTATGTTCTTGATGTGGCTTGGTGAGCAGATTACAGAGCGTGGTGTAGGTAATGGTATCTCAATGCTCATTTTTGCGAGCATTGTGGCTGGTACGCCAGGTATGATTTCGCAGTCTATTGAACAGGTCAACCAAGGTCAAATGAACTTGATTGTCCTCTTTATCTTTGCACTGTTAGGTGTCGCGGTTACTGCGGGTATCGTTTATATTGAACGTGCCCAGCGCCGTGTTCCTGTCAACTATGCGCAAAAACAACAGCAGGGTCGCAAGATTTACGCTCAGCAGCAATCACATTTGCCGTTGAAACTAAATATGGCAGGGGTTATTCCTGCTATTTTTGCCAGCTCGTTATTGTTGTTTCCTGCAAGTTTAGGGCAGTGGGTTGGTCAATCGACTGATCCTACTCTGACACAAAAAATATTGCAAAATATGGCATTGGTGTTGTCCCCAGGACAGCCGCTATATCTGGTTCTGTTTGGCGCAATGATTATCTTTTTCTGTTACTTCTATACAGCATTGGTATTTAGTCCGCGTGAAGTAGCTGAAAACCTTAAACGTAGTGGTGCGTATATCCCAGGTATTCGCCCAGGACAACAAACTCAGCGTTACCTCGATCATGTATTAAACCGATTGACCTTTATTGGCGCGATGTATATGACGGTTATTTGTTTAATGCCAATGGTCGTTCAGTCATCATTTGGTGTGCCGTTTCAACTTGGTGGTACGTCGTTACTGATTATGGTGGTTGTGGTGATGGACTTCATCTCGCAAATCCAAGCGCATTTGATGACCCATCAATATCATGATCAGACGTTAATTCAATCGCCCACTCAACCTTAAATGAGCGGTACGATATTTCAAGGAGTATGCTATGAAAGTTCAAGCATCAGTTAAGAAGATTTGTGGTAGCTGTAAAGTTGTGCGCCGTAAAGGCCGTGTACATGTAATTTGTACCGCAGAACCTCGCCACAAGCAACGCCAAGGTTAATAATTTAAGCAAGTCAGTCTTAAGTGATTGGCTTGCTTATTAAATTAATACTTGAAAAATGACGGCGGATGCGATATCATCCGCCACTTGCCGTAGTTTATGCAAAATCTTTTATGAAACGATCAATGAATAGATTGGTTTACCAACTCGAAGCAGCGATAATAATTATAAAAGCTTTAGTATTGACAGCAACAAATCTGAAAAATAACACCTTATTTTAACGAATGAGGGTATTTTTCTTTAATGGAGAGAAATCAATGGCTCGTATTGCCGGCGTAAACATTCCGGATAATAAGCATGCTGTTATTTCACTAACTTACATCTTTGGTGTAGGTCGTACCACTGCTCAGAAAATCTTAGAAGCAGTTGGCATTGCCCCTAGTACTAAAGTCAGTCAGTTAGATGATACACAGTTAGATGCTATCCGTGCACAAATTGCAGAATACATGACTGAAGGTGATCTTCGTCGTGAAGTGTCAATGAATATCAAGCGCTTGGTTGATCTTGGTTGTTACCGTGGCATCCGCCATCGTCGTAACCTACCAGTTAGAGGTCAGAACACCAAGAACAACGCTCGTACTCGTAAGGGTCCGACACGCCCTCTCAAAAGATAATTAACTTAGGAAGCTAAAAGATGGCAAAAGACACTCGCAGTCGCAAAAAGGTGGCTCGTCGTTCAGTATCGGAGGGCATTGCCCATATCCATGCGTCTTTTAATAACACCATTGTTACGATTACCGATCGTCAAGGTAATGCATTGGCTTGGGCCACTTCAGGTGGACAAGGCTTCCGTGGTTCACGTAAATCTACACCATTTGCAGCTCAGGTTGCAGCTGAAGTCGCTGGTAAAGCGGCTCAAGAATATGGTGTTAAGAATATCGATGTTTTGGTCAAAGGACCAGGACCGGGTCGTGAGTCTGCGGTAAGAGCACTAGGTGCATTGGGTTATAAAGTCAACAGCATCTCTGATGTAACCCCAATCCCACACAATGGTTGCCGTGCGCCGAAAAAGCGCCGCGTCTAATATTAAAGACGAAGCTTTTTATAATAAAAGCTTATAGGAGACATAACAATGGCCCGTTATATTGGACCGAAACTCAAATTATCACGTCGTGAAGGCACTGACTTAGGTCTTAAGTCTGGTGTTAAACCATACGACGTAAAAACGAAAAAATCGGCTCGTCCACCTGGTCAACATGGTGTTAGCCGTAACAAAAGCTCAGAGTACTCTTTACAGTTACGTGAAAAACAAAAAGTTAAGCGTATCTATGGTGTATTAGAGCGTCAGTTTGCAAACTACTACAAAGAAGCTGCTCGTAAGCGTGGCGCTACTGGTGAAAACTTGTTAGCAATGCTTGAAAGCCGCCTTGATAACGTAGTATATCGTATGGGCTTTGGCTCTACGCGCGCTGAAGCACGTCAGTTAGTTAGCCATCGTACTGTTATGGTGAAAAAAGCTGGTCGTGATGAGTTTATTCGTGTGAATATTCCATCAATTCAGTTGCAAGATGGTGATGTCATCGCTATCCAAGAGAAGTCTCGCGAGCAATTACGTATTAAAAACGCAATTGAACTGGCTACCCAACGTGGTATTCCAGAATGGCTAGATGTTGATCACAGCAAACTACAGGGCACGTTCAAAAAAGCGCCTGATCGTATTGATCTACCTGCTGAAATCAACGAAAGCTTAATCGTTGAGCTATACTCTAAGTAAGTAACGTACTGCTCGATGCTGTTCACATGGCATTGAGCAATTAGCGTTAATTCAACCAGTTTAATAAATCGAGGTGACATCATGATGCTAAATGCAACTGAGTTTCTAACGCCGAACGCCATCAACGTGGATACGGTTAATGAAACGATTGCGAAAGTCACGCTCGAACCGTTAGAACGCGGCTTTGGGCATACCTTAGGTAATGCCTTACGTCGCATCTTATTATCTTCATTACCTGGCGCTGCAGTCATTGAAGCTGAGATTGATGGTGTTGACCATGAATACTCAACGCTTGAAGGGCTACAAGAAGACGTGCTTGATTTGCTTTTGAACTTAAAAGGCTTAGCAATCACCCTTCATGACCAAAATGAAGTATTTTTGACCTTGGATAAACAAGGTCCAGGCACTATTACTGCTGCAGACATCACGTTACCGCACAATGTAGACATCATCAATCCAGAATTGGTATTGGGTACATTGAGTGATCGTGGTCATCTAAAGATGCGTTTGCGTGTAGTGATGGGTCGTGGATATGAGCCAGCAAACCAGCGCCGTGAAGATGGTGATACTAAAGCAATTGGACGCTTGAAGCTTGATGCAAGTTTTAGTCCTGTGCTTCGTGTTGCTTATCAGGTTGAGAATGCACGTGTAGAACAACGTACTGATCTTGATCGTCTTATCATTGAGCTTGAAACTAATGGCACTATAGATCCAGAAGAAGCAATTCGTAAAGCAGCCACTATTTTACAACAACAGATTTCTATCTTTGTTGACCTAGAAGCTGAAGAAGCGCCTGAGCCTGTGAAAGAAAAAGAAGAGGTTGATCCAGTGCTATTACGCCCTGTGGACGATCTTGAACTAACGGTTCGCTCAGCCAACTGCTTAAAAGCTGAAAACATTTACTATATCGGTGATTTGGTACAGCGTTCAGAGACTGAACTTCTAAAAACCCCAAATCTTGGTAAGAAATCATTAACAGAAATCAAAGACGTACTAGCGTCTAAAGATTTGGAGCTTGGTATGCGCCTAGATAACTGGCCACCAGCTGATTTACGTGTTGATGATCGCTTTTCTTATCGTAGCCGTTAAACTTTAAGGATTTTTGACTATGCGCCATCGTAAGAGTGGAGTCAAGCTGGGTCGTACCGGCAGTCATCGTAAGGCAATGTTTCAGAACATGACCAACTCATTATTTGAGCATGAACTGATCAAAACAACTTTACCAAAAGCAAAAGAGTTACGTCGCGTTGCTGAGCCATTGATCACTATGGCTAAAGAAGACAGCGTTGCTAACCGTCGCTTGGCATTTAGCCGTATGCGTAGCAAAGCTATGGTAGGCAAATTATTTGGTACTCTTGGTCCTCGTTACCAAGCTCGCCCAGGTGGTTATTTGCGTATCGTAAAATGCGGTTACCGTGATGGTGACAATGCGCCTATGGCTTATGTAGAATTGGTTGATCGCGACTAATTTTATAATAACCAAAAGATGTATATAAAAAAGCTCCAATTCAATTGGAGCTTTTT
>NZ_DATIRM010000052.1:0-5154 GCF_035469765.1 Psychrobacter sp. | reverse complement strand
TATTTGTGTCTTCATAACCTCAAATATATCATCTTGCTTCGACTGTCACCCTTCCATTATTTCCTCAGCATACTTTTTGATACACCACCAAATTTTTTTATGCGAGTAGGAGGCAATGATACATTCAAGCCATGGATAGGCTATGTTTAGCCTGTCCTACTCTATTTAATAAGACGCCAACCTCTGAATTTGGCAAAGAAACCCTTAAGTCTTTCAGAAAAATTCAAAGCCTCCGATTCTGTCACCTCTTCGACATGATGGCGAGCCGCCAGTATCGGCTGTTCTACCAATCTTTCGTGATGATCAAAAGCACGATCAAGACTGATACTCATGATAGAGAAGTTGGTCGGCCGTGGTAGACAGCGATATACTTGACCTTTATTAATTAAATCAATGACCATATGGGCGTCTTTGAATTCAGTCAACATAAGAACCATCAAATCTGGCTGGATGTTTTTTAAGGCATAAACAATGGGGGTAATATTTTCTTTATTGAGTGTCGAATCCGTAATAGTGACGCCAAAGCGTTTTTTTTGTAATAACTTTGCAGCCTGTTCGAGATTACTGGCCCAACTCACTGAATAAGCACTCTTAAAGTGACTTTTTATTTGCTGATAGACGCTCTCGTCGTCATCTAATACCAATATATTACGCTTGCTGCCAGTGCTGCCACCACTAACTTTTTGAGTGTCATTACCTTGAATAGTATTTTGGGTGATTTCTTGCGTTTGCTGAGCAATTTCTGTGGCTTTATTGACGATTTGTTTAAGCTCATCATTTTGCCATGGCTTTGTGATATAACGATAAATTTCGCCCTCATTCACAGAGTCAATTACTGCATTCAGATCCGCATAACCGGTCAGCAAAATACGCAGCGTATTTGGTGAGGCCGCTTTGATATCACGCAACACTTCTGTACCTTGCTTATCTGGCATGCGTTGGTCGCTGATGACCACTTGTACATTATGCTCGCTGACATACTTCATCAATTCGCTAGCATCAGTAGTGGTAAATACATCATGTGACTGGCGAAAATGCATTTTTAAACTGCGTAAAATGCGTGGCTCATCATCGATAAAAGCGATTTTTGGTTTTTGCATGATGCTCTCTTTAAATAAGTTATTGGAAGTCTCTCAACTTTCAAATAAGGCTTGTGAAGGTTTATGTTCATGAGCGCTAGACTGTATCGGCAATTTGATGGTAAATGTCGCGCCCTCGCCAACGATTGAGCTAACCTCGATGTATCCACCATGTTGCTCGATGATTTGTGCCGTAATGGCCAATCCCAACCCCGTGCCATCGCCTGCTTTTTTGGTGGTAAAAAACGGCTCAAAAATCTGCGCCAGCGTACTTTCTTGGATACCGACACCATTGTCTTTGACACTCACGACAATGTGCCGCTGCGCCTTATCGATAGACGAGCTGACCTGTAATATTCCTTTATGATCAATCGGCATGGCTTGGGCAGCATTATTAAACAGGTTTAATAATACTTGGTTGATTTGTGAAGGATTACATTGAATCGGCGGCAGCTCGGCTAGATTGGTTTTGACGTCTAGAGTTTTTAAGTTATTGCGCGCCATAATCAATGAGGTATTGATGCAATCATTAATATCAACATCCTTTACCTTAGATTCATCAATTCGAGAAAAGTCACGCAAGCTGACTACCAGCTCTGCAATCTGATCAACGCCATAAAGTCCATCTTTAATCAAATCGGCCAAATCTTCACTGACCTCATCTTCTTTAATTTCCTCGCAGCATTGTAAGGTTTGCTCTATCAGTTGCTCGACTTGTTCTTGATTGATAGTTGGTGCTTTTAAGACCTGCAATAATTGATCGGTATGCTGTAGCAACTCATCAAAACGCATGAGATTATCGCCAACCAATTCCATGTTACTTCGCACGTAGCCTAGCGGCGTGTTGACCTCATGCGCCACACCTGCCACCATTTGGCCAAGCGTAGCCATTTTTTCGGAGCGCACCAGATGCACTTGTGAGGCTTTTAACTCATCCATGGCTTGCTGTAAGTCTTGCGTGCGTGCGGCGACTTGTTTTTCTAGATGAACATTGATTTCAGCAAGTGCACCTTCATTCTCGACAACACGATCAATCAGTTGATTGGTCTGCTCACTGATGATTTGAATCTCGCTGACATTTGAATGAGGCAGTTTGTGCGCGCTTAATTGTTGATATTTTTTTTGTTCAATCAACACCCCCATATCAGCCACTGACTGTGCCATATGCTTTAAAGGACGCGTAAAGTAACGACGAAACACCCAGGCGGTCAATAACAAGATAGGAATGAAACCCAATAGCATGGCTTGAATGAGTTTATTAGACAGCGCATTTGCCACGCTCATCATGTCATTATCAGGCTTGACGATGACCATCTTCCAATACGTAAACGGCATGCGAAACACGAAGGCGGTGGCGGGCTGCTGCAACACAAAATCATTGGGCACAGCGATGGTATCGACCAAATGACTGTCTACCAAATTAAACGTTTGATCGATATTTAACAGCAATAATGCTGAGAGCAATTTGGACTCTTGCTCGCTGATTTTATTCAGATTGGTCGTACTTAGAATACTACGAGCAGCGAGTGTATAGCGGCTTTCATCTTTAGTTACTGCCTCATCTATCAGTGTCTGATTAATGCTATCTAGACTGTCCGCAATAGGGGCAAAGCTAGGGTTGCTCTCAGCTAACTGCCGTGCCGTTACGACCTCGCCCTGACCGCTATCTTTAGTTGCGTGCATGACCATCGACTGATCTGGAAAGGTCAAAAACCGATTATCCAAGTCTACTAAAAAGACATAACCACCGAGCTTATCTTGCCACTTTTTCATCGCCTCGCCGAGGTTGTCTAATAGCAGATTGAAACTCACCACTCCATCAAAAGCCTGATTGCGACTGTCGTATAAAGCCTTGGCACACGTCATCATCGGCTGATTACTCACCGGATCGACATATGCACGGCTCCAAACACAGTGGTCATGACGCGCGTACATTGCAGGAATGTACCACCAATCACGATAATAGGGATTAGGCGTTTGGCGCGCTTGATTATAGCGCGCTAATGGCTGCATATTGCCTGAGCTATCGCGCGCCCACACAAATGACTGCCGCTCTCTACCCTCAGCGTACATATTTGGATCAAACCATACGCCACCGCCTACAATGCGTTGATCCATTTGTTGCATGAGATTACCAAAGGTTTCTTTATAAAGGATATCTTCTTTTGGTAAGCCACCAGCCATCGTACTGGTGGCTTTGGCCAATCCGTCGACATGATTGATACTCGCCATAATGCTATTGATGGCTTCGTTACCTGTTTCAACCACTGTCTCTGAGGTCATCTCCAGTATGTGCGGCTTAGCTTGGGTTTCGATGACCCAGTACACCAGCAAAATAATGAGTAAAAAAGCCAATGTTAAAATAATCAGTATACGGGTGGAGATACTACCAAACCGATCAACAACCTTCATAAACACACCTGATATCTATGCGCTAACTGTTATCAACAAATCAGTGAATGACTAAAGATATGAGTGATACGCAACCGCTATTTATAGTGAGCTCAAGAATACGATGCCGTTATGACAATATGATGACAAAAATCGTGTTTGACCGTATGTTTGCTATTGTCTCTTTATGCGCGGCAGCTATACGATCTCTTCATTATTTGTTTTTGCGACTTTTTTAGCATAAACGACATTCCTCTTATTGCGAGCCTACGTCAGGCTTGCAATGCCATTATTGCTTTAGATAAGGAAGAAAGTATAGCTAAAGAGACAGTCCTTATTATTGGAAAGCCCACTCTAATTGGACCATGGAGCAGAGAAGTGACTACAAATACTATCAACTGTAGAATATATGATAATGCATATTTCTGATTAAACTCACTATAGGCAATGCATATCATTGAATAATTTAGGTAAATTATTTTCCATCCAGTCTTAGCATATAAACTTTGCCTGTACCCACTTCTTTTCAGATTGGGAGCGTATTGGTTGGGTACTTAATGACCCTAATAAACCAAGTTCAGAAAGGTTTATTCAAACTGGAGATATAAACTCAAATATTGGTGAGTTATTTAACAGTGATATTAAAAGGTTGATTAATGACCGTCGTTATCATATTAACTAACAAGCTTTCTATAATCCAAATTTCCAAAAGGGAGAGCATCGAGGTATTGCATTACTATTTCCTATGGAACGCTTGTTTGAAGAATATGTAGCAAGCTACTTACGACGAGATATCCAAGCGCCTTGGCAACTTAAAACACAAGCTTCTAGTAAGTACATGGTCAATAACAAAATTGATGATCAAGAAGGTTTAAAATCGCGCTTTCAATTGAAGCCTGATTTGCTAATTAGTAAGGACAATAATAGTCATCATATAATGGATACCAAATGGAAGTTAATAAGCTTCGGTGACAGTGATAACAACTTCAATATCAGCCAGTCGGATATTTATCAGTTATTTGCTTATGGTCATAAGTATTTGAATGGTTGTGGGGACATGATGCTTATTTACCCTAGACATCATCAGTTCGAAACACCTTTAGCATGCCTTCATTTAGCAAAGGATTTGAGATTGTGGGCTGTACCATTTTGTATAGAAACTGACAAAGTGATTATGGGTGAATGGGTAGTACGCTTTCCATGTTTACCTCAAGTTTGAGATTGATGTTCAAACTAATTAGACTTATAAATAAACATAAATTTAAAGGATCGCTTACTGTAACTAGCTTTTAACAACCTTGGCCACAAAATGGTCACCGTTTGGTCACCGAGTAGATGGTCACCGATTTTTAAAAGGCAGACTGTCTGCGCATAACCTTATATCGGATGCTGCAAGAGAGAGTAAGTTACTTCTGATGGGACAATAGAGATAGAATAACAAACCTATATAAACAAAAGACTTGAACAAATCCACAGACACAAAAAAACCCCAAGCAAACTAATACTTGAGGCGAAACTTGCTTAAACCCGAAAGTTTAAATTCGTTTTAAATATGGCGCAGCGGACGGGACTCGAACCCGCGACCCCCGGCGTGACAGGCCGGTATTCTAACCAACTGAACTACCGCTGCTTAGGTCATCTTTAGCGTTTTTACCTTTATGAAGAGGTCCACTTCGCTAAAATA
>NZ_DATIRM010000051.1:0-10989 GCF_035469765.1 Psychrobacter sp. | reverse complement strand
TGACAGCCTGTAGTCCTACTGAAACCACTCAAAGCGAGAGCCAAGCGGACACGAAAAAGTCAGCTGATGCTGCGCAAGATATAGAGCTATTAAACGTCTCCTATGATGTATCGCGCGACTTTTATAAAGATTATAACGCTTTATTCGCTAAGGGTTATCAAGCAGAGTATCCCAATAGCAAAGTAAATATCAATCAATCACATGGTGGCTCAAGCAAACAAGCACTGTCGGTCGCCAATGGTTTACAAGCGGATGTAGTGACCTTTAACCAAGAAAGCGATATGAATCTGCTGGTCGAAAAAGGCTTGGTTGCCACTGATTGGCAACAAGTGCTACCAAACGGCGCTGTCCCATATACCAGTACCATAGTGCTGTTGGTACGCAGCGGTAATCCAAAGGGCATTAAAGATTGGCAAGACTTGGCACGTAGTGACATCGATGTCGTGATACCGAACCCAAAAACCAGTGGTACCGCGCGTTATGCATTTTTGGGTGCCTATGGTTATGGTCTCCATCATTTTAAAGAAAAGAGTAACGCTTCTGTCAACACCGATGCCTTTATCAAGAAGCTGCTAGCAAACGTCATCACTTATGATAATGGTGCACGTGCAGCAACGACTAGCTTTACCCAGCGTGGTTTAGGGGATGTGCTCATTACGACCGAAAACGAAGCGCATCTGGCCGCCAAGCAATTTGCCAAAGGACAAGTAGATATCGTCTATCCCAGTTATTCTGTTTTGATTGCTAATCCTGTCGCGGTAGTGACTGCGGTAACGGATAAAGCGGGTAAAACAGCAGCGGCAAATACCTACCTTAAAGGCTTATGGGACACGCCAGCACAGGAGCTGATGGCACAGATGTATATGCGCCCTAGTAATGAGCAAGTGCTTGCTGCCCATAAAGACACTTTGGTTGATATTGAGACGTTTGAGCCGGTGAGTGTCTTTGGACCTTGGACGCAGATTATGCAGACATTTTTTGTCGATGGTGGACGTTTTGATCAGCTGGCACAAGGCAAGTAGAGCGTAACACCTAAGCCATTTATGAGCCACGTTCATAAATGGTAAAAGTGGCTCACATAACGATAAGTCAGAACTTTTATTGATGTATTTTTGAAAGTTATTCATGGCTTATAATATTTAAGCTATTGATAACCTTCTATTTATTGATTCATTATTCCGTTTTGGCAATAACATACGCATATTCATCATTAAACATAATAAGCTTGCGCTGTTAGCATACTTGCATTACTTAACTTATTTATTTTGAGGCAGCCATGACATCATATACCACAGGTTACAAACATAAAAATAAAACGCTTAGCGTTCTAAGTATCGCCGGTGTAGCGCTGACTTTGGGTATGACAGGCTGTAGCAATAGCGAAAAAACTGAGCCGACTGCCAACGCAGAGGGCACGCCAGCAGCACAAGATATTGAACTATTAAACGTCTCTTACGATGTCGCCCGCGATTTTTATAAAGACTACAATCCCTTATTCGTCGATCATTACAAAGCTGAAAACCCAAACAGTAATATTCTTATTAAACAGTCACATGGTGGCTCAAGTAAGCAAGCATTGTCGGTCGCTAGTGGTCTGCAAGCAGATGTCGCGACCATGAACCAAGGCTCTGATATTGAGCTGCTTGAGAAAAAAGGCTTGGTTGAGTCAGATTGGGAAAGCAAATTCCCAGATAACGCTGTACCTTTTACCAGCACCATCGTTTTCTTGGTACGTAAAGACAATCCAAAAGGTATCAATGATTGGCAAGATTTGACTAAAGAGGGCGTTGAGATTGTCATGGCAAACCCGAAGGTGACGGGTAACGGTCGTTATGCATTCTTGGGTGCTTATGGTTATGGCTTACATGCTTTTAATAAAGATGAAACACAGGCCAAAAACTACGTCAAAGACATGCTAAAAAACGTCAAAGTATATGAAAATGGCGGCCGTGCCGCCACTACTACCTTTGTTCAGCGCGGTATCGGTGATGTATTGGTCACCTTTGAAAACGAAGCCAACCTTGCAGCAAAAGATTTTGGTGTCGGTCAAGTCGATATCGTTTATCCAAAATATTCCATCAAGTCTGAAAGCCCAGTAGCTATCGTAAAAGCAGTCACTGATAAAAAGGGCACGACCGATGCGGCAAAAGCCTATCTTGATTTCTTATGGAGCGATGCTGCTCAGCAATTGGCAGCTGACTTATACCTTCGCCCAAGTGTGAAGAGCGTATTGGATAAAAATAGCGACAAATTACCGCCTATCGATACTTTCCGCCCGAATGACGCGTTTGGCACATGGGATGAAATCATGAGCACTTATTTCAGCGATGGTGGGGTATTCGATCAGTTGGCCATTAATGCGCCTCAGTAATACCAATTCAGTAATACCAATAGTCACTGACGATAAAAGCTGTTACTTACTTAAGATTCTATGTAAGAGCAGCTCCTGCATTATTTGATCATAAATAAGTAACGCAGTACGTCATGAAACGATGACAATCTCATAAAGGACATGGCCTGCAACGCTATGTCCTTTATACCATGAGCATATCTATAACGTCTTTTTCAATATCGATACGACCGAGTGCTCACGATAAGTACCATCAGTTAGGCAATAGGACATCACTATGAGTGCAACAACACCTTCTACCATCAAACCTGTACCTAAAAAAGGCTGGTTGACACGCTTGCGTCAGCGCAATGTGCTGCCAGGGTTTGGACTAAGCATGGGTATCACCGTCTTTAGCTTATCGCTGTTGGTCGTCCTGCCGTTTGCCATGATGGCATATACCACGACGCAAATGGGCTGGACGGGCTTTTGGCAAACCATCAGCCAGCCACAAGTGACCGCTGCTATTAAACTAAGCTTATGGATGTCGTTTTTGGCGATGCTGACCAATATGGTGTTTGGCACATTGGTTGCTTGGGTACTCGTACGTTACGAGTTTTGGGGTAAGTCATTGATTAACGCCCTAGTTGATTTGCCATTTGCACTACCGACAGCGGTTACAGGTATCTCACTAGCCACTTTATATGCGCCCAATGGTTTGATTGGGCAGTGGTTTGCCAAGTTTGATATTCAAGTGGCGTTTACACCGATTGGTATTTGGCTTGCTTTAGTGGTCGTCAGCTTTCCCTTTATTGTTCGTGCTGTACAGCCTGTACTTGCAGAGTTATCGGTTGAGTTTGAAGAAGCATCCGCGGTATTGGGTGCCAATCGCTTGACGACATTTCGCAAGGTGATTTTACCGGAGCTATTGCCTGCATTATTGATGGGTGCAGGCATGATGTTTGCCCGTGCCACTGGCGAGTACGGCTCAGTTATTTTTATCGCCGGTAACATTCCGATGCAGTCTGAGATTTTGCCACTAATCATTATCAGTAAGCTTGAGCAGTTTGACGTCCAAGGCGCCTCAGCCGTTGCCTTGTTTATGCTGCTTATCTCCTTTGTGATTTTATTAACCATTAATATCGTACAGTGGAAGCTGTCGCGCCGTGTAGGAGCTCGCTAATGCAAATCTCTAATAGCTACGACTACCAAAGCAATCCAGCGACCAAAGATACGCCATGGGTACGCAGCACTTTTATTGTCATTGCTGTGTTATTCATGGTCATTATGTTGGTGGTGCCCCTGCTAGCCGTGTTCTACGAAGCCTTTAAAGGTGGCTGGCAGTTGTATATTGCCTCTCTTGTCGACCCTGAAGCCTTGCAAGCGATTAAGCTAACCTTGATTACCGCCGCGATTGTGTTGCCGATTAATATGGTGATGGGTATTGCCATTGCGTGGCTGGTGACCCGTTACCAGTTTAAAGGTAAGCAGCTGGTGACCACTTTGCTTGATCTGCCGTTTTCGGTGTCGCCAGTGGTCGCAGGTTTGATGTTCGTGTTGCTGTTCGGGTTAAACTCTAGCATTGGCGGCTGGCTTGAGAGCATGGGATTTCAGGTAATCTATGCTGTACCGGGGATTATTTTAGCGACTTTGTTTGTCACCTTTCCCTTTGTGGCGCGTGAGTTGATACCACTAATGCAAACTCAGGGTGATAGTGAGGAGCAAGCAGCATTGACTTTGGGCGCTACGGGTTGGCAGACGTTTTGGCATGTGACCTTACCCAATATTAAATGGGCGCTGCTGTATGGTTTGATTTTGACCAATGCACGAGCGATGGGTGAGTTTGGGGCAGTGAGTGTGGTCTCAGGTCATATTCGCGGTGAAACCAACACCATGCCGCTACTGGTCGAGATTGCTTATAATGACTATAACTTTACCGCAGCGTTTGCTTTATCGAGCTTACTTGCCGCACTTGCTTTAGTGACACTGCTCATTCAGCAAGTCATGAGCAAGCTACAAGATCGCAAATTCGCAAAGTCTGAACGTTTGATGAGTGCGCCTGAACTACCAGTCAGTGCTAATGCTACTGTCAAAGAGTCGGCGGGCAAAGCATAGCGGTTCATGTCCATAGACGCCACTTTTGCTATTCGCCATACTATTAAACAATCTGCCACGCTACGACAAAAGAAATAATAAGAGACACCATTATGAGCATTGAGATTCGCAACGTTAATAAAAAATTCGGCAACTTTACCGCCTTAGATGATATCAACATCACTGTGCCTACCGGTAAACTGACGACATTATTAGGTCCTTCCGGCTGCGGTAAGACTACTTTACTGCGTATCATCGCCGGTCTTGAATACTCGGACTCTGGGCAGATATTATTTGATGAGCTGGACGTCACCAATACACCGGTACAAAAGCGCAATATCGGTTTTATGTTTCAGCACTATGCCTTGTTTCGCCATAAAAATGTCGCTGACAATGTGGGCTTTGGTCTGACGTTGCTACCAAAAAATGAGCGCCCAAGTAAAGCTGATATCAATAAACGCGTGGCAGAGTTGCTTGACCTAGTGCAACTACCACAAGTGGCCAATGCTTATCCGCACCAACTATCAGGCGGTCAGCGGCAGCGTATTGCGCTGGCACGAGCACTCGCGGTTAAGCCAAAACTACTGCTATTAGATGAGCCGTTTGGAGCCTTAGATGCCAAGGTACGTAAAGAGCTGCGCACATGGCTAAAAGACATTCATCATGAGCTTGGTATCACCAGCATCATGGTTACTCATGACCAAGAAGAGGCAAGGGCGGTATCTGATGAGATTGTGGTAATGAACCATGGTCGTGTCGAGCAAGTAGGCACCTCAGAAGAATTGATAAACCGCCCAACCAATGCCTTTGTCAGTGATTTTTTAGACTTGGTATAGAATTTAATAAAAAACTTTATCTATACAGTATAAAAAAAGACCTCAGATGAGGTCTTTTTTATGGGCGAATCACAACATATCTTCGCGCTAGGTTAGCTTTAGCGTTGAGCTGTCTTTGGCTGATATTTGCTTATAGATAATATCCAAAATATCTTGGCACCATTCTGGCAAATCATCTGCGACCTCATACCACATCCAAGTTCCATCACGAACACAGCTTAGAATACCCAATTTTTTTAGATGGTTGAGATGGCGCGATATCGTTGGTTGTGGTTGATCAAGTATTTCCACTAACTCACCAACGCAGCGTGATTCTTTGTTATATAAGATTTGGAAAATCTTCAAGCGCGTAGGGTCAGATAAGACTTTAAACAATTCAAGCGGTTGTATCATACAATTATTATTAGACATGGAGCAATACCAATATACCTTTAGTTAATAGGGGGACAATATAACAGCACTTATCCATAAAATCGATTAAAAAATAACCAAATTTACAGTTCATCGCCATTTTACTACGTTAAGTACCGTAGCGTTACACGGATTATTATATTCAGTTACATACATACATTTATTAATTAAAACTAAATAAGTATAAAGATTTAATTAATATTACGAATAAGTGCAACAAATACTATTGTAAATGGTAATAGTTATCGTTATTATAACGGATATCACGTTAGTTAATCACAGTAGGAAGCCGCATATGTACGTCTGTATCTGTAATGATGTCAAAGAAAAGCAAATTAAAGCTGCCATTGCTTCCGGTATCGATACGTTAGATGGATTAAAGGACACCTTAGATGTCGCCACTTGCTGCGGCTGCTGTGAGCCTATGGTGAACGACTACTTAGATGAGCATCACGCTAAGCTTAATGTATTGGCCTATGCGGTTTAAATGAGCTGTCTAGAGGTTTTACCCTCTAGTTATATGTAATACATCTCCTAATACCGCAACCCTATATTTTGCTTTTAGCTTTTAAGTATTATACCTTAATAATTAGTTGCAATTGAGTATTATATCTTAATAATTAGTTGCAAGCGTCCATATAATATCACTGATACACCGAACCTACCACATCCATTATACTCACCATAGTCATCTTATCTGTGCTAAGCCTAATTAGAGAGAGGATACCTCAATACTTATCACTAATAACGGTGGTTGGTTATGACTCTCAATTCGCATCTTATTCTTAGTTCATATCGTTACAAGCGTTACGAGGTCCCCATGTTACTATATAGCTCTTAATTTGTAAGATAGTTCGTCGATTTAATCTTTACTGATTGGTTTACGAATAGCGCTTTATATATATTTAAAATTATGGATTTATATAACAAACAACGATAAGTACAGGAGTACTGGTGATGATTGGCAACCCTAAAGTGATTGATTATTTAAACTTTTTGCTAGGTGGTGAGCTTGCGGCTCGTGACCAGTATTTCATCCACTCTGAGATGTATGCTGAATGGCATTACGGCAAACTCTACGATCGTATCAGCCACGAAATGCAAGATGAGACCTTACATGCACAGGCGATTATTCGCCGTATCTTGATGTTAGGCGGCACGCCTAAGATGAGTGTCGATGCGATTAATATTGGTACCACTGTACCTGAGATGCTACAGCTTGATTTGAATTTAGAGTATCAGGTGCAAAAGCATCTTAAAGACGGTATCGCAATTTGTGAAGAAGCGCATGATTATGTCACCCGTGAGATGTTGGTCGAGCAGCTTAAAGATACCGAAGAAGACCATGCACATTGGCTTGAGCAGCAATTACGTCTGATTGATATGATTGGTCTACCGAACTATTTGCAAAGTCAGATGGCTGAAGTGTCTGCAAATCTTGTTTAAGAATAACAGATAAGCATTGTCACTATAGCTGGCTTATATCATCAATATATAGGGAGAGAAAGGATGAAAGGGGATAAAGAGGTTATCCGCGCACTCAATAAAGTGCTAGGTCAATCATTGATAGCCATCAATCAGTATTTTTTGCATGCGCGTATTGCTCGTCATTGGGGCTTAGAGTCCTTAAACGAGAGTTTCTATAAGCAGTCTATTGCAGAGATGAAATGGTCTGATGATCTGATTGCACGGATTTTATTGCTAGGTGGTTTACCGAATTTGCAAGATTATGGCAAGATGTTCATCGCTGAAGATGTACCTGAAATGATTGACTGCAATTTGCGCTTAGAGAAGCAAAAATTCGGTATTATCACTGACGCCATTACCTTGTGTGAGACGCAGCAGGATTATGTGTCACGTCAGCTACTAGTCATATTAAAAGACGGTAATGAAGAGTATCAAGATTGGCTTGAGACTCAAGAAGATTTAATGAAAGCTGTCGGTATTGAAAACTATATCCAATCGCAGATGAATGACGATTAAATAGTAGCGACTTTTATTAAATCGCAACAAGCCAGCCTATGTTTTGGTTATCACCCAAGCATAGGCTGGCTTTTTTTTGGTCTAT
This sequence comes from Psychrobacter sp., assembly GCF_035469765.1. Taxonomy (GTDB): domain Bacteria; phylum Pseudomonadota; class Gammaproteobacteria; order Pseudomonadales; family Moraxellaceae; genus Psychrobacter. Next base: position 3,251 of record NZ_DATIRM010000051.1, on the reverse strand, counting down.
TTTTTATTCAACTATTCTTATTTAGATTCTCTATATAATTTTTCAGCACCCATTCTCAATATAAGCCGCGACCATCCTCAGGTTTTAAACGCAAAAAATGCAATCCCGACAAAATGGTAAGCACACCCAGTATCCAATAGGTGGTTTGAAAGGCTGCCAAAGTATCCATCTGTAGGCGCTCACGCAGCAGATTAAGCAGTGCTGCGCCAAAAGCAATGCCAAAGCTGATGGCGAGCTGTTGGTTGACTGCCATCAAACTATTGCCACTGCTGGTTTGGGTACCTTGTAAGTCGCCAATGGTAATGGTATTCATCGCACTGAACTGCATAGAGTTACAAGCACCCATAATGGTTAAGATAGGGATAAACCACATCCACTGCGCGGCATCATTAAACTGTGCCAAGATGATAATGAGGATGCCCATAAAAGTTGTGTTGTAAAATAAGACAGTTCGATAGCTATAACGCTGAATAATCTTACTCACCCAAGGCTTGATACCGATAGCACCCACAGCGATGGGCGCAAGTAGCCAGCCTGCTTGTGAAGGAGAGTATTCAAACACCACCTGCAACAGTAGCGGCAATAAAAACGGTACCGCACTGATGCCCAATCGAGTAAATAGATTACCAGTAATGCCGATACGAAAGGTACGAATATTAAACAAGCTTAATGGAAACAGCGGTGCTTCGCGACGTTTAGCATGCCAAATATAAGCACCGAGCAATAGACTTGCCAGCACTCCAAGCATCAGCCCATAAAATCCACGTCCAACTTGCGCCCCAAACTCTACTGCCATTGTAAAACCACAGGCAGCAGCAGCAAATAATAAAAATCCCGTCCAATCTAGCCGCTTGGTATCCTCAAACAATGCTGGCACCAGTTTTTTGCCTATCATAAAACCAAAAATACCCATGGGAATATTGATTAAAAATATCCAGTGCCAGCTGGTGTATTGTACGATATAACCACCCAATACCGGTCCGACCAATGGCGCAACCAAAGCGGGGATTACCGCAAAGTTCATTACCGTCAAAAGCTTATTACGCGGATAAGATTTCACCAATATCAAACGGGCAACCGGTGTCATCATTGCACCCCCGATAGCCTGTACGATACGTGATCCGATCAAAAAGCCTAAGGTATGGGATGCGGCACATAATAGCGAGCCGATACAGAATATGATGATGGCAGACAAGAACACACGGCGTGTGCCATATTTATCGGCTAAAAACCCGCTAATAGGAATAAAAATTGCTAAAGTAAGCGCATAACTGATGACCGCCCACTGCATTTGAAGGGGGGATTCGCCAAGTGCTTGAGCCATTTGCGGTAGGGATGTATTTAGAATCGTCGCATCTAAAATCTGCATAAATAACGCCACCGCTAGTACATAAGGTAGATATTTCTCTTGCGTCGGAGTCAGTACTACCATAGGGATGTCACCATTTAGTACAGGGATTTATTAAAGTTTGTTTGAAACGGGTAGCTATGTTTAGCTAATACTTTATGCGTAGTATAGAAACAACTTCTGAGCAGTTAAAGAGCAGCAAAGTAACGGTAATTACAAGATAAGACTTTAATAATAGGATCAGACCCCGCTATAGTAAGAGGTAGATGGCAAACAACGCCATTTTTAATATCATTATTTTTCAACCATCACTGCTAAAAACTACAATTAATACAATAAAAGACAGGGCACATTATGACTCAGGATAATAACGCTACAAACAGCCAGACGGATGGCTATACACCGCCAAAAATTTGGACACAAGATAAAGAGAATGGCGGAAAATTCTCGAATATCAATAGCCCGACCGCTGGCACGCGCCATGAACAAAAACTGCCAGTAGGCGAAGCGCCATTACAGCTGTATTCATTGAATACACCAAATGGTGTTAAGGTAAATATTCTACTAGAAGAACTGGCTGAACTTGGTATTAAAGGCGCAGAATATGATGCTTATCTGATAGACATCTCGAAAGGCGATCAGTTTGGCTCAGGCTTCGTAGCTATTAACCCAAACTCAAAGATACCGGCTTTGGTTGACCATAGTAATAGCGAGGCTGGCGAGCCGATTGCTATTTTTGAGTCTGGCGCCATTTTAATGTACTTAGCGGAGAAATTTGGCAAATTTATTCCAATGCAGCAAGGCAAAGCACGGGCAGAGTGCTTGTCTTGGCTGATGTGGCAGATGGGCAGCGCGCCCTTCTTAGGTGGCGGCTTTGGGCACTTTTATGCCTACGCTCCTGAGCCGATGGAGTATCCCATTAACCGCTATACCATGGAAGTCAAACGCCAGCTTGATGTCCTTGATCGTCATTTAAAGGACAATGAGTATATGGGTGGCAACGATGAGTCTGATTATAATATTGCTGATATGATTATTTGGGCGTGGTATGGTCAATTGGTGCTTGGCAAGCTTTATGAGGCAGCAGAATTCTTGCAAGTTGATGATTATCCACATCTACAGCGCTGGGCGAGAAAAATTGCTGAGCGCCCCGCAGTCAAGCGCGCTGTAGATTTAGTCCTTGAACCTATTACTTAGGGCATTTTTTAGTATTTATCTGATAGATTGATTTATGCCAATAGCTCAATTATAGATGCTCAGGATAAATAGCCGATAGCGCTTAATTTAACGACAAACTAGCAGAAGGGTTAATGAGAATATGGCTCATTAACCCTTTTATACTCTAAATATTCACTATTTGACATATATAGGTATTTAGGGCTATACTTTGTCAATTACATAATGGTACATTAGTACAACAGATAGAAACATTGGTGCGTTAAGATAGCCGCTGCAACCCAAAAAGGGCAGGTGCTTATCTCTCTTCTATTGAGGAGTAATGATTATAAAGGATAATAATATGCTTAGGGAAAGACTGGCGTTTTTTACAAATGTGAACGTCCATAATAGCCAAAGCAATGTTACCAACCCTAAATATTCAAACCATAACATCGATATTCAAGCGCCATCTATAAAAATAAAAAAGATAACAAAATCTATGTCAAAAAGAATCTTATACCCCATACTTACCGCCATCAGTGCGACGCTATATAGCGCCGCGAGTATTGCTGGCACGCCCGTTGATTTTACCAGTCAGGATTGGCAAGCGGTCTGTGATAACACACTTACTTGCAGACTTGCAGGTTATCAAGCAGATAACAACAGCGAGTTGCCTGTGTCTGTATTGCTGATACGCCGTGCAGGTGCCAATGCGACAGTTGATGGTCGAGTAAAACTTGGTGGT
>NZ_DATIRM010000050.1:0-1811 GCF_035469765.1 Psychrobacter sp. | reverse complement strand
AGCATAGCGTATATTTTGCACCGAGATTAGCCCATTTAATCTGGCAGACGAGTGATGTGTTAGCGCATCAAACCACTATCAATGCTTGGCATGCTGCTCATCCTGCGCCTAATCTATATGCGCCGCTAACTTTTGATTTGTCAGTCGATCCATTACCGATTAGTCTTGCTAGCAATCAGCCCTATGATGCGGTATTTACCGCCAACACCCTGCATATTATCTCATGGTCTTTGGTGGAAAAATTGTTTGAGTTAGTAGGTGATGCTTTACCTATCAATGGAAAATTAATCGTTTATGGACCTTTTAATGAAAACGGGCATTATACCAGTGCCGGTAATCAGCAATTTGATATTAGTCTACGACAACGCGACCCAAAGAGCGGTATTCGTCATTTGGAAGACATAATAGTTTTGGCAAGCAGACATCATTTAAAACTATCTGATAAATATACTATGCCTGCTAATAACCAGCTATTGGTATTCCAAAAGCAATAGATCGGCGAAGATTTGAAAAAAAGACCTCGCAATCGATCGTTATAAGATCTTGATTGAGAGGTCTTTTTATTTACAGCTGTTTATATTGTTTGCGTACAGTCAAATTATTTATAGGCTTCTGCTAAAAAATCTAAATAACGTTTCCAAGAACGTTCATCAGCGCGAGCATCATATCTATCGCTGCCGAACACGCTAAAGGCATGAGGTGCACCACTGTAAGTGACCATTTCATGCGGCACTTTTGCCGCTTCTAACGTCTTACCCAAAGTGGCAAAGCTTTCAAGGGAGACGGATTCATCCGCAGACCCATGAAATACCAATATCTCGCCAGTCGTCTTATTATAGCTTTGACCGGTTGGGGTATCAAAGGCACCATGGAAGGGGACAAATGCTTTTTGCGGGAATCCTGAGCGTGCTAGCTCTAAAGCAACTGTACCGCCAAAACAATAGCCCATTGTCACGCCTGTACGAGCATCATTGCCTTGCGCTTGACCGGCGTTCAATGCGCCTTGTAGTAAGCGGCGCATTTTGCTGCGATCGTCATATAGTGCGCCGGTTAAGCGTTTATTATCTTCAATATTCGTTGGGCGGATGCCTTTCCCAAACATGTCAGCAGCCAGTACGTTATAGCCCTCATTTGCCAACATATCAGCGCGTTTGCGCTCGTAGTCTGTTAGCCCATCCCAATCATGAATCAGTAAGATAAACGGCGCGTTTGGCTTATCTGCTTTGGCGTAATATCCCTCATAGGGTTGGTTATCTACCGTATAAGTGACGTTTTTAGTCGTAATCGCTGCCGCCGTTTGGCTCAGTAGTAATGCCGCTAAGCCTAAAGAGGCGCTGGCACTGTACAGTAACTTTTTGCCGTAGCGCTTAGATGATTTAGTATAAATGGATGTCAATGTAAATGTCATAGGTAGCCTCATTATGTCAGTGAAAAATAGTGTATTTTAAAACCTATCTACCCTTTCAACCCTAATAAGCAGACACCTATTACAGAATAGCGTAAAGAATAACTACATGACAACCCTATATTGTTAAAAATAATAGGCATTAGAATCGTTTTTAAGTTTAACTACTGCCTGTTTTGCTTAACCAAATATCAACACGCTTAACCATATAGCTGACATACCTGTCTACGATTTTTGGGTAAGATAATTGCTGAACTCATTATTAATTGAGTCAATTTCATCCTCAACCGTGCCACCACGCAGAAAATAAATAGACATTTGACGTCGCAATTATTCCTAAGGATATAAAAACTGTGTTGGCACTTATTGAATGGTCTATTAGTAGCCCATTTTTACTCATCAGCTA
>NZ_DATIRM010000049.1:0-7394 GCF_035469765.1 Psychrobacter sp. | reverse complement strand
ATAAAGATGGCGGAAATCTGAAAGCCAGAGAAGAGATGGGTATTGCGGCTCATTATGGCGGGATTGCCTTTAACAAAGCAGGTCTTGGCTACGTCCATGCCATCGCGCATCAGCTAGGCGCTTATTATAGTATCCCTCATGGTCGCGCGAATGCCATCGTGTTGCCTTATGTGCTCGATGTAAATCGCAAAGCGAGCAAAAAGAGATTGGCTGAGCTAGCTAGAAAAACGGGCTTGGTAAAAGCGGGTCAAGCCAGCAGCAATGATAGCGATATCGCCGATCATCTAATCGCCCAAGTACGTGAATTGATTGCAAGCTTAAATATCGATCCAACCGTCAAAGGGATGCAAAGTAGCGATTTTGATAGTATTGCCAAAGCAGCGGCAAAAGAAGTCAGTGATACTTATGCAGTGCCAACGTATCTGTCAGCGTCTGAAATAAAAGACATCTTAATGGAAATTCAGCAGGTAAGTGAAGATTTTGCGAGTACTGACACTAAGAAAGATAAAGTTGCATAGGTTATTTGCTAAATAAATAATGCAGCGCTGAAATAACAGAAAGCTTATTACTGAAGAGTAGTAAGCTTTTTTATGACTGTTAATTTAGCATAGTGTGTATAAATAACAATTTAGGAATATTTCCGTGAGACCTAGAGGTTACGATAGTTACATGATATTACCTTTAGGAGCCTTTCATGACACACCAATTATTAGTGAATTATAGGTTACCAGCTAAGGTCGTGGGTATGGCTATAGTAGCGAGCAGTGCTTTTTATGTCGGTTGTGCTTCTACTGAAAATACGTCCACTGTAAAAAATACGCCCATTGACAATCCTTATGCGCCTACCGATCCCAATCTAGCAGTAGCGACTGTCGCTGGTGGTTGTTTTTGGTGTGTCGAAGCGGGTTATGAAAAGCTTCCTGGCGTCGTAGAAGTGGTGTCGGGTTATACGGGTGGTAAATCTGAAAGTCCAACTTATAGTACAGTGTCAGCTGGTGGTACGGGGCATACTGAAGCGGCTCAAGTCTATTATGATCCGACCAAGATTACCTACAACGGTATCGTTCAAGCGCTGTGGCGAATTGCTGATCCTACCGATGACAAGGGTCAGTTTGTAGATAGAGGTACTCAGTATCGTCCGGCTATTTTCTATAATAATGAACAAGAAAAGCAGATAGCTGAAGCTGCTAAGCAATCGCTGCAGGCTTCTGGTGTCTATAAGAAACCAGTAGTGATAGAGATTGTTCCTGCTAGCGAATTTTATCCAGCAGAAGAGTATCATCAGGACTATTATAAAAAGAATCCACTACGATATAAGGCCTATACGTTTAACTCTGGTCGCTACCAGTTTATCGAAAGTGTCTATGGTAAAGACTATGAGCTAGATTTTAGTCAATTCAAACCGACTGCAACCAATGCAAAGTCAGTAATATCGAACACAGTCAAAGCGGGCGTCGGCTTTGATCCAGATACGTTTGTGAAGCCGACACAGGAAATGCTAAAACAGTCACTCAGTGATATTCAATATAATGTCACTCAGAAAGACAGTACTGAGCGCGCTTTTGATAATGAATACTGGGATAATAAAGAACCTGGGCTGTATGTCGATGTGGTATCAGGTGAACCGTTATATTCGTCTCGTGATCAATACAAATCTGGCACAGGCTGGCCAAGCTTTACCCGTCCATTGAATACTAGTTTGGTCGTGGAAAAGGTAGATCGAGGAATATTTGGCACCCGTACTGAGATTCGTAGTCGCTATGCTGACTCGCACGTAGGTCATGTATTTGATGATGGTCCAGCACCGACCGGCAAGCGCTACTGTATGAATTCAGCTGCGATGCGCTTTATTCCATTGGCGCAAATGGAGGCAGAAGGTTATGGTAGTTGGATTGATGAAGTGAAATCGGTCAGTTAGACCTTGTTTGATAACCGTCAATGATTCTTTATTATAATTCAATTCCTGAAAATCTTGAGTAGTGCAAATTAAAAAAGGATACCTAGCCAGGTATCCTTTTTAATGATCTATTGTTTGCGTTTTTTAGCGTATTAAAACGCTGGTTGGCGTTTAGGTATCGCACTTAAAAATTCATTGCGCGCTTGATTATCATGTACATACTCACCTAACATCGACATCGTTCGTGTAGTAGAGTGTTGCTTATTGACACCACGCATCATCATACACATGTGAGCGGCATCCATCACTACTGCCACACCGCGACAACCTGTCACATCCATAATCGTTTGCGCTATTTGTTCGCTTAAATTTTCTTGAACTTGCAAGCGACGAGCAAACATATCAACGATACGGGCAAATTTTGATAAACCTAATACGTGCCCATTTGGCAAATAGCCGATGTGCGCGACACCATGAAAGGGCAACATATGGTGTTCACATAATGAATAAAATTCAATATTTTGTACCAATACCAGCTCACGGTTGGTCGATGGAAACAAGGCATCATTAACGACTTCATCTAAGCTTTGATGATACCCTTTGGTCAAATGCGCAAAGGCTTTAGCGGCACGTGTTGGAGTATCTTCAAGTCCTGGACGATGCAAGTCCTCACCCGTTGAGGCGATGAGCTGACGATAGGATTCGATGCTTTCTTGATAATCTGATGTTATTGTTGCAGTATTGCTCATAAGTTTGGCAGCCATCCAAAATGTGGGTGTAGCTTAACGCTAAATCCTTGGTTACAAACAATGGTTGTAAAGGATTTTTATAAAAAATGTGCAAGCTGGGAGGGCTGTGATTATACTTGAAATCTACTTAACTTCATACTGCTGTGGCTAGTAGTTAACCGTTTTATCAATATTAGATGGTATTATTAAGCAGGATGAGGGATTAATACAGGGTACGCAAATACAGTTTACGACTGTTTACTTAAATCAATTCGTGTATAATAAGTCATCTTTCAATTGGTACTTCCACTCGCTATTTGTTAGCCAACTATTAAAAATAATCGATCATTTAAATCACCTAAATTGACTTAAAAGGAAATATTATGCTACTACAAGGACAACGCTTTGTCGTTACTGGCATCGCAAGCAAACTATCTATTGCCTGGGCAATCGCTGAAGCACTACATCGTGAAGGCGCGTCATTAATCCTGACATACCCTAATGATAAGATAAAAAAACGTGTGGATATGGCAGCGGAAGCGTTTGAGGCGGACTTAGTCCTTGAGTGTGATGTGGCATCAGATGCGTCTATTGCAGCTTGTTTCGAGCAAGTCACTGCTCATTGGGGTGATGGTATCAATGGTGTGGTACATGCAATTGGCTTTGCACCGATGGATCAGCTTGATGGCGATTTTGTCAATGCAACTACTCGTGAAGGCAGCAGCATTGCTCATGATATTTCAAGCTACAGCTTTGTGGCATTAGCAAAAGCCTCGCGTGAGTTACTTGCTATGCGCCATGGTTCAATGCTGACACTGACCTATGAAGGCAGTATTTCAGTATTGCCAAACTACAACGTTATGGGTATGGCAAAGGCGAGTCTTGAAGCGAGTGTTCGCTACCTTGCCACTTCTATGGGCGGTGAAGGCATTCGTGTTAATGCCATTTCTGCCGGTCCTATCCGTACGCTTGCGGCAAGTGGCATCAAATCATTCCGTAAAATGCTCGATATCAGTGAAAAAATCGCCCCGCTACAACGCAACATCACGCAAACGGAAGTCGGTAACGCAGCACTTTTCTTACTATCACCTTGGGCCTCTGGTATCACTGGTGAGATCATGTTCGTTGATGCCGGTTTTAATACCGTTGCCATCAGCGAGCAGCTAATGATGCTTGATGAGACGAAATAGTTAAAAGGTAATTCTCAACCATTTATATTGAGAAGTAAGGAAGGCAGCCAATTGGCTGCCTTTTTTAGTTATAATAACGGCTTTTTGCTGATAAACCATTAAGCGACGAATATGATAACCAAATTACCAAGATGGATATTGTGGGGCGGCGCCGTACTGGCATTCAGTGCAGGCTGTGTCAATACGGCAGCATTGATGGGTTTTACCAACTTATCTGTTTCGCATGTGACAGGTAATGTCAGCTTGTTTTCAGCCGCGATAGCCCATTTAGATGGTCGAAGTATCTTATATATCGGTGCGCTACTGCTGTCTTTCTTGGCAGGGGCGGTATTGAGTGGTTTTGTTATCGGTCAGACGTCGTTGAAGCTTGGTCGGCATTACGGCAGTGCGCTTTATATGGAAGCGGCATTGTTGTTGCTGAGCTATTGGTTATATCAGCAGCATGATTATTTAGGACAGCTTGCCGCCGCCATGGCATGCGGGTTACAGAATGCAATGGTAGCAACTTATAGCGGGGCGGTTATTCGTACTACGCATTTAACAGGGCTGACTTCAGATATGGGTGCTGCCATTGGTAATTGGCTGGCAGGTCGTTGCATTAGTAAGCCGACATTAGGCTTTCAGGCAATTATTTGGTACTGCTTTTGCGCTGGTAGTGTTGTCGGGGCTTTTTTATATGCCAGAGTAGGCTACGGTGCTTTGTTCTTACCAATCGCTATTGTATTGACTGCTGCCTTTGTCTATAACCGGGCTTCAGATAGTCTGCCAGAAAAGAGGCAGCCAAGACAAAAAAAAGGCCCATCTATTTGATGAGCATTTTTTTTATTTTTAAACTTTATTTCAATGAAATCTATATAGATTACTTGTCGTCGTCTTTATGATCTTCGTGTTCGTGCATGCCCTGCATCATATCGAGAGCTGAGTCATCGGTACGTTGCTGATCTTCTTTGGCCAATCCATCTTGATTGATGTCTTGTCTTGCCATCTTAGTCGTTGAGTTAGTTTTGTTGTCATCTGCCATGAGAATCTCCTATTTATTTTTATTAACGTTCTTCACCAACTCAGTATGTTATACAGCTTATGAGTTGTACAGGGAAGATATGAGCATATTTAGTGACAGTATGTAACTTTGTATCAACTCGACTTCTGGTTTTTCAAAATAGACTTAAAGCCATATTTATAAAGCCAATTGGTTTTGGATAGATGAAATGAAGATTATATTTCTGACAAGGTTTTCAATATGTCTATATTGATAATATTTTGGTGGATAATATTTCTGCTATGATGGCACCTTATTTTTGTAAGTACTGTTATTAAGTACGATTATAAAGGTATGGTTAACGGCTGAAATAAGTCTTTATATTTATAATTTTTAACACCGTCTTTAGGTACAATAAGGACATTATATGTCAGAGAAAAAACTAGACAGCCATCTTCCTACCGATGGCAACGAGTATTTATTTACGGATACCTTCCCAAAAGGTACCGGTAAAGGGTTAATAGTTGTCGCTATCGCGGCGGTTATTAGTCTGTTTATCTATAATATATTGCCGTACGATATCAGTGCCAATAAAGGCCTCGCCATGTTGTTCTTTATCGGCGTGTTATGGTTAACCGAAGCGGTGCATGTGACGATTACAGCAATATTAGTGGTGGTCATAGGAGCGCTAATTGGTTTACCGGATTTCGATGCTGAAATTGGCTTACAAAGCTTTGCTAACCCAATTATTTATTTGTTCTTTGGTGGCTTTGCACTAGCGGCGGCATTGCATGTGCAGCAATTAGACAGGAAAATTGCGCTTAAGATTCTATCAATGTCAGGTGGTAATCTGAGGAATGCGGTATTCTTAATATTTGGGGTGACCGCATTTTTATCGATGTGGATATCAAATACGGCTACTGCAGCGATGATGCTGCCACTGGCACTTGGTATTCTAACGCAGGTTGACCGCGAAAAAGACCGTGGCACTTTTGTGTTCGTACTATTAGGTATTGCCTATTCTGCCAGCCTTGGTGGTTTGGGTACGATTGTTGGTTCACCACCCAATGCTATTGCTGCCAAAGCACTTGATATCGCTTTTGTTGATTGGATGAAGTTTGGTATTCCAATGATGTTAGTGCTATTGCCATTATTGCTCGGTGCCATGTATTTATTCCTTAAGCCCAATCTTAATCGTCAGGTAACATTGAACGAAGATGAGCCTATCGCATGGAATAAACCACGTGTACTGACGATTATTGTTTTTATCGTCACCGCGCTGAGCTGGATACTCTCGAAGCAAATTGGTGCCGCACTTAATATTGATGACGTTGATTCTATTGTGGCACTGTTAGCAGCATCAGCAGTGGTTAGCTTAGGGTTGGTATCATGGAAGCAAGTTTCTGACAATACCGACTGGGGCGTACTCATGTTGTTCGGTGGTGGTATTGCGCTATCAACGGTGTTAAAAGTTTCAGGCGCATCATTGGTTCTTGGTCAAGCAGTTGCTAATGGACTGTCCTCTGCACCGCTTATCGTAGTGGTCCTTGCAGTTGCAGCATTCATTATATTCTTGACAGAATTTGCTTCTAATACGGCTTCTGCAGCCTTGTTAGTCCCTGTGTTTGCTGCCATTGGAGAGCAAATGGGTCTGCCACCTGCAGTATTAGTCATGATTATTGGTCTCGGTGCTTCTTGCGCATTTATGCTACCAGTTGCCACGCCACCAAATGCTATTGTGTTTGGGACGGGTCTTATTAAGCAGACAGAGATGATACGTGTTGGTATCATACTGAATATTATTTCTACCTTTATCATAGGTTTGTGGGCATATTTTTTCTTACTATAACCTATGAGTAAAAACAGTTACAACCGAATAAACCCAATGTTTAAGTGATTCTTGAACATTGGGTTTTGTATTTAAGAGTAACAATAATTTCTGTATAAAATACTTATCATTTCTTGCTTGCTATTATGATCTATTAGCTGCTCAAAGCAGATTTAACTGACCATTAATTGACTAGATTTATCTAATAAGGAACGTATGAAATGCCAACCCTATATATGGTTCAGCTAGGCGGTCGCCCGAAAGGGCGATTGATTGAGCAACACGATATTTTTTTTGGTGTGGCCAATCAAGTTAATGAGTTAATAGTAGATATCAATAACCATTGGCCTGAAGTGAAAAATAAATGGCACATTGATTCATACCGCGCTATTAGCAAGGTTGATAATTATGCGATTAAATTAGTGGAGTCAAGTATTCAAGTAGAGTGTGCCAACGACTTAAAGTTATTCTTTATCAATTTGGGCGGCTATCAGCAGGGCAGTTTTGAAGAATTTCATTACAAACTCCTCATTGTTGCTGCCAATCAAGCAGATGCGATCAGACAAGCAAAGCAGAGCGAATTTTATAAGCAGTTTACTTTTAAAGATAAAGCATCGCCTTTTAACGCTGTCTCACATATTGATGACAAGTTTGAAGTAGATATAGACGACATATATAACGTCAACGATCTTATCTCAAATGTTAAAATCATTATCAAGCCTCTTGCTAGAGCGCTTGATGAAGCTATAGATATCGTAGAAGATAAAGAATA
>NZ_DATIRM010000048.1:0-6898 GCF_035469765.1 Psychrobacter sp. | reverse complement strand
ATCGCTTTGGCACTCTACTATCATGATGTGATATATAATCCAAGGCGCTCAGACAATGAATTAGAAAGTGCAGAATATGCGGTAGAAGCATTAAAAGGATATCTAAGTGCTGAGCAATGCCAACATATCTACGCACTGATTATGATGACAGCCACTCATGAGCTGCATGAATGCCTAGACAAAGATACCGTCAGTGATGCGGCTTATCTCTTAGATATGGATTTGAGTATTTTGGGTGCGCCTTGGTCTGAGTATCACCAGTATGCGCAAGCCGTCCGTCAAGAATACGCACACGTGACCAAAGAAAATTACCGCGTTGGGCGCATTGCGGTACTGGAAAAGCTATTAACGCACCCAACGCTGTATCTGACAGAGTATTATCACGCACGCTTAGAAGAGCAAGCTCGAGACAATATCAAGCATGAAATCAATCTTTTACGCGCATCTTGATAAATAGCTCGCTGCCTTGCCGTGCTGGGTGTGAATTATAGCTCATCTCCATGATATCAATGTCAAAATGAGTCGTAAAACGCTGCTGATACTCTTCTTTTGTACCGCCAAAAGGCGGTTCTTGTCGCCCAAAGTCTTTATCGAATAGCAATCCAACGAGCTTACCTCTCGGTTTAAGCAATCGTGCCATTTGCTGCACATACTCATCTCGGCGCGCAGGGTTTATCGCACAAAAAAACGTCTGCTCAAGCACCCAATCAAATTGATGTTGCTCAGCCGATAAATCAAAAAAATCGTCGCAGATTAGCTTATCAGTTGGAAAATCAAGATAACGCTCAGCAAAGTCTCTAATCGGTGCAGGGGCAAAATCAACCAAAGTGACATTGGTAAATCCTTGCTCATGCAAGTAGCCGACTTCATAAGCATTACCCGCCCCTGGTACCAAAATAGCCTGATTTTTAGCGGCTTCAGGTAACTGGTCAATATAAGATTTTAGTGGCGGCGATATCTGCCCCATATCCCAACCGATACTATCTTGCTCATAACGTTGCTGCCAGAACCCCGCTTGATTGACGCTTTCCATAAGACATCCTTTTCTCTCTAATTTTCTTATTTAAAGCCGTTTATATAACAATGTTATTAAACGACATGATTTGTATCGTTATTGTCTATCATATCAGTCTTATCAATGTCATTTACATATTATTGACACTATTTGTGCACTATTTCTAATCAAGCTGACCACCTTTACCTGCCAGCATATTATGCCAATGCTGGTAGTCAGGCATCGCTGTTGCCACCGTTTGCCAGAAAGCAGCGCTATGATTGGCATGATGTAAATGACAAAGCTCATGGACGATGACGTATTCGGTACATTCAATAGGATAAGCAGGTAAATAGACAGACAACCAAATGCGGCGCGCGCGAGTGTTACAGCTACCCCAGCGCGTATGCATCTTTTTTAGGCGTATCTCATTGGCTGTCGCCCCGATAATCGGTTGCCACTTTTCAAACAATACAGGGGCAACTTTGAAAAGCGCTTGTCGATAGTAGGCTATTTTTTTATCGTGGTTTAAAGTGAACGGTTGCGCGATACCCCATAATAAAAGTGAGCTATCAGCAATTGAAGACTCGGACAAGGTGCTTTGTTTACGTTTGTATTGTTCTAAAACTTGCGCATGATTTTGTATAGCCCACGGCACCCGCTTAGCAATAGACTCTGCCATTTGTGCAGGGCTAATAAATGAAGGCACTGACACCATCAATACATGAGGCTTTAAGCGAAAATTGATGTTTTTGACGCGCTTTTTGCTCACCTGTAGTTCAATGCCTGCCTCTGACAAACAAGAAATCGTGCTTTGCAATAAAGGGCTATGGTATTCAGGTGACACATTCATGGTCATAGCGCTTGCAGATGATTATCAAAAGACATCATATGGCATTTGCTATCTGTACCAATAGCGTCATTTTTGGCGATAGTATCTGAGTTTAGTTCTGAGTCTAGTATGGTTAACTCATTGATATTTAATCTGGTTAATTGACCTTGCCCATCACTAACGATAAAGCCTGATTGTTGCCCTATATTAGCCTTAACAACATCGTTATCACTGTCTATCTTGCCGCTATAAACGGAGGCACCTGCACAATCTGGCAGACTGATAGAGTTGATTAATACTCGAGTGGTCAAATCAAATAGTGCCGCACAGCCACCGATTGGTGTGGTTACACATAGTAAATTGCGTTCACTATCGACAGCCACACTAGCGATATATTGGTGAAAGCGTTGCCACTGATTATTGGGCATTATCAAAGGTGTAAAATTGATATCGCCACGTTTATGGGTCAGAACTAACGGTACATTGATATGCTTCTCACCTTGAAACTGAATCCCAATCATCACCGTCCCATCATCGTGCATCGCCAAATGACGTACACTCATCTGATTGTGTTCAGGAGTAATCTGCTCAAGCAATGACCCATCATGCCGATTTAGATACACCAGTGAGGGGTGCATGGTATCAAGGTTCAGCTCCTCTCGCGAGGCTTGTTCAGTTTTGATACCACCATTAGCAATCACTAAAGTCCCGCCATTTGGATGCATAATGAGCTCATGCGGACCGATACCATACGAATTAAATTCTGCTATTTTTTGATAAGCGCTATCAGCGGCATAAACACCGATTTTGCCATCTAAACTTAGCGTATCATTTTCAGTCACATATAACTTTGAGCCATCTAAGCTATAGCAAGCATGACCATAAAAATGACGATTGGTTACCGAACTAATAGCAAATTTTACTTGTCCTGTCGCAGTATCAAGTACCCAAAACTTTTCACTAGGTCGACGACCCATCACCACAACGTCACGACTTTGATGATTATTTAGATGATCGTTGACCGTACTATCTTGATCGCTAAACACAGGTTGAACAACGATATCATGGACGCGCTCAGGCATGGTGGTTTGCCATACTATCTCTCTGTTAGCATCGATACCGACCACACCAAAATCGTTTTCATTATTCTCATCTAGCAATGAGATATCTTTTGGCATAGAAGCCACACCACTAACCCAACATACAGGGCGAGTAAGCATGGTAGTAGTATGCATTACACTAAAATCATTAGTCGCCAAATCATGGCTACTGCTCTGCTTATCAGTCATTGGCAAGCGATACACTTGTTGCAACGTCGACGCTGCCTGCTGGCAAGCATAGCAAAAATGCCTGAGCGTTGACCTTGAATGACTGGCTGACTGTAAGACATTCAACTGAGTATAAATGCCGCTTACATAATCTTGTAAGCTAGCATCAGGTCGATGCTGCTTACGATAACGATGATGTATACCAACGAAAGTTGCTGTGCCAAGCACTGTCAGTATTGAGGTTGTCAGCAGCTCATGGCTAAATGGTTTTGCTTTTAGCTGAGGCGACTGCTGATCCATGTCCGTAGCTAACTCAGCTACTGACGCTGCTGTACTCGCTTTAATAATAGCCATTATTTAATCGCCATCGGTGCTATTAAAACCAACACGGATGCCGAGCGTTGGAATCAATTGACGTTTGATTAAGCGCGTAATGATAGTTAGATGATCATATAGCTCTTGCTGCGTGGCTTTATCGGCAGTAGCCAGATCTTCTGGCATTTGTGCCAATAGCGCCGTGGTATCAGCAAGGGCTGTTGATAGCGTATCTGCTACGCTATTGTCATTATTGCTGCCCAAAATAGCAGTCAGTACCGGATCGGTCATGGCTTTATTTAAGGTCGCCAATTTTGCATTGATAATCGCGCGGCTTTGCCCTGCGCTCGCAGCAGGTAGATGACCTTTGGCTTTACCGCTCAAGCCTAATGGCTGCTCAATGGCGTTAGATTTCATCGTCTCAACCAACGACAGTAGGGAATTAATCCATTGGTTCAAGCCTTGGTCACTTTCGGTAGTTTTATCAATAGCCAACAGCTTAGTGGCGTTTTGTTGCCAGTTTTTCTCGATAGCTTTTAGGCGTGTACTCAGCGCACTACTCGCACTCATGATATAAGCGCACTGACCGGCATCTAAGCTGTCATTGGCATAGAGTGCTTCCTCTAGACCGGGGACACCTTGGACAACGGCGCTCTCGTTAGCAAGTTGCTCAGCCGTCATTTTTGGATTGGCAGCGATAAGATCCGCCACCCCGCTATGTACCAAGCCGCGCTCGTCAGGATAGTAGTTGATATATAGATTGCTCATACTGGCGGTCGCAGGACCAAAATTGACCATCTCAGCACTTGCCCATGCTTGCGCTAATAGCAGCCACTGGTCACGTAGCGCTTGCAACTCATCACCGCTGACTGGTGATTTTTGACAATGTTTTTGTGCCAAATCATGCAATAGATCACTTTGTTTCGCCGCGTCAGCATAAGCGGGTATGACAATCTCATTAGCGACATGGGTTAAATAGGTTTTTTTAGTCTCAGCACTGATATCGACAGCGACTATCTTTTCCGCATTTTTATCTGTACTACCATTAACTGCGGCATTTTCGCCAGTTTTCGGCGACGCGCTGTCTTGTGCAACTTGGCTATCTACTTCAGCAGCTTTATTTTCATCAGCAGGTTTGACGCAGCTAATGAGTATGCCGGCGCTTAATGCAGATAGCGCCATTGCTAACGCATGGTTTATTTTCATAGATTTCTCGGTAATATTATCAATCGTTATTGTAGAGCATCAGTATCGTAGTGACAGAGCAGTCAGGCGGATAAACTTATCTATCTGTTATTTAAGCATTAGAAATACACAGTCAGACGCTTATAGGGACTGTAAAAACGCATTCAATTCAGCACGTCCTTGTTTATCAAGCGTCAGCACTTTCTGCTGCTGTTTTTTGGCTTCACCGCCATGCCATAGTACCGCTTCCATCAGCGTGCGGGCACGGCCATCATGTAAAAACGTCGCTTGCGGATCAACCGTCTGGGCAAGTCCAACTCCCCATAAAGCGGGCGTACGCCATTCATAAGAGTTGGCTAAAAACTCAACCTGCAAGTTTTTTGGTGGCAGCTTGCCAGCAATGGTGCGATCCGCAAGGTCATCACCCATATCATGTAGCAACATATCTGTATAAGGGTAAATCACCTGTCCATGCTGCTCAAGATGGTCATCAGCGGTTTTTGGTAGCTGATATCTTGGCGTATGGCAGCTTTGACAACCCATATCGTAAAAGCGTTTTTTACCTGCTAATACCAACTTATCATCCGCATTACGGCGATGCGGTACTGCCAAATTGCGCGTATAAAATTCTACAAATTTTGCCACCTCATCATTGACTTCAACCGGTGGTTTGCCATTGCCTTGCTCATCAGCGCCTGTTGTCGCCTTTATACAAACGAGTTGTGTTGGCATGCAGGATTCATTAGGACGAATATTTGAGGTTAAACCCATGTCTTCATTAAAGGCACTTTGATTTTGGGTAATCAGCTTGGTTTGCCCTGCTTTCCAGCCAAAGCGACCTAATGCTACCTTTCCTGTTTGCGGATCCATGACCCAGTTAAATTTACCTTTAATATCATTGTTATTTTTATGATTGCTAGCCGCTTGTTTTTTAATATCAGCATCGGGTATTTGTTCGAGTAGCCCAAGTCCAATCATAGGTAAAGCAACACGTGGCGATACCATGAGCTCCTCATCAAATGCACCATAACCCGGATTGGTTAAGTTAAAGGTTGGCGCGCGCAAGGTTTCGACATGCCCATCCGCGAAGGTAACCGGCTTGTCTGTCCACTGCACGGCGATCCTTGCTTCTGCCGGCACACCTTGAATACCACGGTCTTGTAATTGACCACCGTACATAGGATGGGCAACTTTTTCAATGAGTGAGTCCTTTAACTGCTGACGCTGCTCATCTGTGGTTGCTGGCATAGCAAGACGAATCAGCAGACTGTCGGCATCGTCATCAGCGTTCATGGGGGCATGCCCACGACCGTCTTTTACATGACATGACTGGCAGGCAGCGACGTTAAATAACGCCCCAAGACCATCTCGGCTGTCAGTACTGGCAGGCGCAATCACCCACGGCTGACGGAAAAACGCATTGCCAATAAAGAACGAGCCTTTACGAGATGCGGTGATGTTTGATGAAGGTTTAGAGTAGCTCTCACTGCTGGCAATACTAATCCCAGTATCACCGCCTTGTTTAATCTCTTGTGGATCAAAGCTTGCTAGCTGCTGCATAGGCACGCCTGCTAGCGCCTCAATCGTCTGAATGCGCTCAGGGGTCAAGACCTCAGACTGCAGGCTTTCTGACTTTTGATGGTCTTTATCAGCTGCGTTATCATTATTGTCTTTGACTGGCTGACAGGCGCTAACTGACAGGGCGCCTATTAATGCCAGCGATAATGTTAATGGCGCAGACATACTGACAGAGGCAGTTTTAAACTGGGATTTAACAGAAGAATGAATTGCGGAGAGTCGTTTGGCGGTAGAAGCTTTCTTGACGTGCATAGAGTACCTTAGTTCTGGTATAGAACCATTAAAATCGCGTGCTATAAAGTTTTTTACTTCTAGTCGATAAGTGGCAGCGGCACACTGACTTATCTGGCTATTTTAATACGCTATGAAAAAACACGTTACCAAGCAAAATTGACAACGTGTTTATCATACATAACTTATTTTCTTATGAAAATCATTCTCATTCACTGATAACGACCCTTCAGGCATTATCAGTGAATATAATGCCTAATAAGCTAGTAAATGAATAAAAAATTAGAACTGCGAACCTGCATCTGCATCTAAATTGTCAATACCAACTGCTTTTGCGGCATTTTCAATACCAGCCGTCAGCGCTTGCAAGCTTGTAATACTGCTTTCAATCCAGCCACGACGCTTATTTTGCTCTTCAGCCGTCACACCCTGTTTAATTGCCTGCCCTACGGTGGCAATCATCTGATCAACCTTGATATTTTCTTTCTCGCCTTT
>NZ_DATIRM010000047.1:0-5745 GCF_035469765.1 Psychrobacter sp. | reverse complement strand
AAAGTCTAACGTCGCACTGGTGAGTAAGGTTTTAAATTCAACAAACACTCTTGAACAAACCAGCAGTAGCGCCACCAGCAAGTAAGGAAACCATGCCATAACAACGGACATTGTCTTATTGTTCAACGGGACGGCAATATCTTCCTTACTGATAACCAATTTACCCATCCACTCACTTGGCCAGTTTTTTTGCGGTTCAAAGTCCCATGTTGTTTTTGGCACCAAAAACCCTCTCTTGGCCGCGTTAATCACAATCGCGATACTGACCAATCCCCCGATTAGGGCTGGAAATTCAGGTCCTAAAAAAACACCTGTTAATGTATAAGGAATCGTAAATGCTAAACCCGCAAATATAGCAAATGGCCAAATAGCTAAGCCTTCTTTCCAGCTTTTGTTTTTTCCAAAAAAGCGGGTGAGCATCATCACCATAATCAGTGGCATAAACGTACCAATCACACCGTGAATCATGGCGACTTGGCTAGTGATTAATTGTAGAAAAGCATCCCATTGCATGCCTTCTTGTGCCAGTTGAGCGCTAATAGCAGTTGTATCTAATCCTTTATTGATACCGATGATAATTGGTGTGCCTACAGCACCAAACGATACAGGCGTACTTTGTATCATCATACCCATTAAAACAGCACCCAGTGCCGGAAAGCCAATAGCCACCATCAAAGGCGCTGCAATAGCGGCTGGTGTACCAAAGCCGGATGCGCCTTCAAGAAAGGTACCAAAACACCAGGCAATAATAATCGCTTGAACACGCCGATCAGGCGATACATTGATAAATCCAGCACGAATAACGGCTATCGCACCGGTGTGTTTTAACGTATTCAGTAAAAAAATAGCACCAAATACTATCCATAATACTGATACGGTAATCACTAACCCCTCAAGAATGGATGACGACACTCGGTTAAGCGTCATATTCCATATAAAAAGGGCAATAGCAGCAGTCACGGCTAAGACGATCGGCATCGTCCTTTTTGCTGACCATTGCAAGCCAATAAGCAAAATACCACAAAGAACGATTGGCAGTAATGCCAAAAGCCCATATATTGTTTGATTCAAAATCATATCCTTTTTATCGTTTAATCTTCCTTGAAAACCAGCCATCTAAGCATTTATTTTTATGACTTAATGATGACTGAGTCGTATTGAACATTCAGATATAGGAATCGTTAATCACTGTGAATTCTTTAAAACTGTTTGTCATCTGTCAGACGAATCCGAAAACAACCTCTCTCAGTGCCAGTGCCAAATATTCAAAATTCCCTAAAATATTCTACGCCTTGTCAAAACATTGATATATTGCATCAAAGGACAATGTTATTTTCTTTTTTTGCTATAATCCAAAATACATTACATCAATTGGGGAACAAGTATGGTCAAAGCTGACGATATGATTTTATTCGTTCAGGTTGTTGAAGAAGGGTCATTTTCTAGAGTCGCTGAAAAATTATCCTTGACGAACTCAGTAGTTAGCAAACGTATTGCAAGACTAGAAGAAAGCTTGAATACACAGCTGCTTTACAGAACAACCAGAAAGTTAAGCCTAACCGATGCAGGAAGGACACTTTATAACAAGGCGAAAATCGCTAAATTTGCCTTTCAAGAAGCCGAAAATGCCGTGACAGGCTACGGCGAAGACATGAAAGGCAACATACGTATCACGATGCCGGTGGTGTCTGCTGACTTAGTATTGAGTGAATCCATTGCCGAATTTTGTAAAAAGTACCCTAAAATATCGGTGGATTTACAAATTACCAATCGATTGGTTGATTTGATAGAAGAAGGATTTGATCTGGCAATAAGAACCGCCGAACTTGAAGACTCATCTCTGATTGCAAGGCGCCTTATAGATAGCCAGTGGGTCATATGTGCGACACCAGTCTATTTAGAGCAACATGGTACGCCTCAAACTCCTGAACAGTTACAAAATCATGAGTGCTTAGTTTATAAGTTTGATAATACCTCTAATGCCATATGGCCATTATATGCAGATGGTACAGAGCAGTTGCTCCCTGTACATGGTCGGTTTCATAGCAATCATCTTAGTGCCATTAAACGAGCTGCTCTTAGCGATCTAGGTATTGTCTTTTTACCACAAGCACTTGTTTATAATGAACTTCAGCAAAATACGCTCACGCAAATTTTGCAACGTTTTACACGAAAAAAAATGGGGATGTATGCGGTATATCCTAAAGCAAGGCAGCCTGATCAAAAACTGAAACTGCTTGTTGCCCATTTGCGAGAGTCATTACATCAAAAACAGGCTTATTACTGCTAAGGAATAAGCCTGTTTTTGATGTACATAAGCAAGGATAAGTAAAAGCACTGCTTTGCCCGAGCGCAAGACGAGAGCTGTGCTTGAGTGGAAAAGAAATGGGCGCAGGCAAAGTTTCTACGCTAAGGTTGGATGGAGAATAACTTGCCGAAACTGTTTCATAATATGGGTTGTATTTCTTTTATTGTGAACTGACTATACTACCATCAGACTTGCCTGTTATCGTGGTTGCACCGCCCGTGTCAGGCGTACCAACTACGGTAGCGGGTTTTGGGGTTACATCAATATTAATTTTACTAAGATGATCCAAACCCTCTTTGGTGATTTTTGCACCACGACCAGCCACGCCACCCATCATAGCATCAGCGCCCAACCCTCCAACCATTTGAGCATCTTTATAGGTGATGTCATATGGTTGTAGTGTCAGAATGCTTACAATTAGACTGATATTTATCAGAGACTCTGTGAAAGATTACCCAATCAGTGGCACACCACACGTGCGTGACGGACGTGATATTAAGTATTTAAACACAACTACTTATATAGCCGCTTAAACACAAAAAATTACCCTCGCCGTTCAAGCGAGGGTAATTTTTTATTTTGGGTTTGAGAGCCTGCTTTATAAAGCTATAAGTCTTATACAGGCCAGCCTTCTAAGACAATCTTACCATGCGCTTGACGGTTTTCTAGCATTTGGTGCGCACTGCGTAAATGCTCAGCCGTGATAGTGCCAAGATTATGTGCAACGGTGGTTTTAATCTCGCCAGCATCAATCATTTTTGCTACATCCGTCAATAAGTTATGCTGTTTAATCATGTCTGGCGTATGGAACATGGAGCGCGCAAACATAAACTCCCAATGTAGACTTAAGCTTTTGGTCTTAAGCGGTAGTACGTCTAATGCTGCTGGGTCATCAATCAGTCCAAGTTTACCTTGTGGTTTTAAGCATTTAATAATCTCTGCATAATGGTCTTCTGTATTATTGAGACTGACCACGTAATCTACCTCAGTGATGCCTATCTTTTGCAGCTCATCAAATAAAGGATTGCGGTGATTAATCACATAATCTGCGCCGAAATCTTTCAACCACTGTATGCTCTCATCTCTTGAAGCAGTGCCGATAATCGTGGCAGAGGTTCGTGCTTTTAATAACTGCGTTAATATTGAACCAACGCCGCCTGCCGCACCAATCACAAGTACCGATACATCACTCCCATCAGTACTACTGTTACTCGCTATGTCTTCAGATACAGGCACTTGCAAGCGATCGAATAACATCTCCCACGCGGTGATCGTCGTCAATGGCAGTGCAGCCGCTTCAGCAAATGATAATGAAGTAGGCATATGCCCAACGATGCGCTCATCAACAAGCTGATATTCAGCGTTACTACCTGAACGGGTTAAATCACCCGCGTAATATACCTTATCCCCTACTGAAAACAGACTGACCTCTTCGCCGACAGCCGTCACGGTACCAGCAGCATCCCAACCAATAACAGCATACTCACCCTCTGGTGCAGGTCGCCCTTCACGGATTTTGCAATCTACTGGGTTGACTGATATTGCTTTAACTTCCACCAGAATATCATGGCCTGAGGCAGTCGGTTTATCAAGGGTAATATCTTCTAGCGCTTTTTCATTATCGATGGCTAGATTGTCTTGATAACCAATGGCTTTTATCGTTTGAGCTTGCATTGTGTTTATTCCTAATAATAAGTGGATTGAATAAAGTACTAACGTGGACAGTATTGAAATAAATAGCGCTTAATGTGAAGTGAATATATTGTTAATCCAACGACAACGATTGCAAGACCTGTTGTGTTTGGCGTTCAAGCTCTGCAATGGCTTCTTTGTCTAAGGCGTCGGTATGCGGTTGTCCAAACGCTCCTTTTTTGTCACCATGCACACCATTGTTAATGTCGTTATTAAAATATTTGCCCGTATCGCTGGCAAACTCATCTGAGATGGCAAGCTCGGTGAGAATATCTGCCCCTTTGTCTGCTGATGACCAATGTTGGCCATAAGCATCATTGGCCATTTTTGTGTTCAAAAGCGATCCTGGGTTGACAGCGATCACATTAATATCGTTGCTAACGATTGTGTCAGCTAAATTCATACTCCACATCGTTAGTGCCAGCTTACTTTGAGCATAGGCATCCTTATCATCGAGACTGGCTTGCCCTGCAAATGCCTTATATGATATCGGCGCTTGAGCAGCTGAGCTTAGATTCACGATGCGAGCTTTACCAAACTTTTTGAGTAAAGGTAATAGAGCGTTGGTCAACTCGTAAGGCGCTAGATAATTAACTACAAAGCGTACGTCCAAACCATCTTTAGTCATTGCTGATGCCGCTGTATAAATCCCCGCGTTGTTTATAAGCACATCAAGTTTAGGTAGCTTTTCTTTCACCTCTGCTGCCATTTTTCGCACATCGGTCAAGTCTGAGAAATCAGCCACAAACCCATCAATATTATCTAGCGCTGCGCCTGTCGCCACTGCTTTGACCTCAGCAACAACACTGGCAAGTTTGTCAGAATTTCTGCCATGCAAATACACCTGATGCCCTGCTGCTGCTAGTTTTAAAGCCGCCAATTTGCCAATACCATCGGTACTGCCGGTAATCAAAATAGTCTTACTCATACGTCAACCTTATTATGCAACGGTTAGTGATGCACTTTATTCTATGCTTTGTTATATAGCGTATTGTAATAGAAGTGTTGGTAAGCAAACAGTAGCCACAACCAAAAACACTTTCAATATTTTTTTGAAAGTGTCTGATTATCTAAGCGATTATTTGTTATATTTAATGACAATAAAGACTGCCGGTTACGATATGATGATGAGCTTACAGTCACTATAAGGTTATCAGTGCCCTCAGACTTAGGGCGCAACTGGGTTTTGCTTTGGCTTGATACCTTTATGCAGACTCACCCTAAAGTCGATTTGCGGCTACATGTCTCTGATGGTCATGTAGATTTATACGGACAGTAGATTGACTTAGCACTGCGTTATGGCAGCCCAAAAGACTCTTCATAGATCGCATTGCCCATCGTTTTGGACAATCGTCCTGTGCTGTGTGCCGCGCCAGAGTATTTAGAAAAGTTTGGTGAATCTAAAACACCACAAGACTTGACTGAGCACAACTGTCTTTGTCTAGGGCACAATGACAAATACTTTAGCCAATGGACGTTTGAACGCTCGGGCAAACAAGCTAGTGTCTCCGTATCGGGCAATCGACGTAGCAAAGATGGTGACGTAATCAGACGCTGGGCGATAATCGCGCATGGCCTTGCGCTGAAATCTCGTCTGGATATTATTTCTGATATAAAAGAAGGACGACTCATTGAAGTTAAATTAGATGGATGGCAAGTTGCCCCCTATCCGCTGTATTTAATTTGCCCTGAACGGCGCTTGATTGACCCTTTGTTTAACGCAGTGAAGGAGTATTTAATCGACT
>NZ_DATIRM010000046.1:0-2940 GCF_035469765.1 Psychrobacter sp. | reverse complement strand
TTGGTTTCCTGATAAACCCACTATTAAAAATATGACTTTGTAGGGTTAAATAGACACATCATAAGTGTTATCAATAACTTACGATGTGGCTTATCCCGAATTGGGGTTATTTTACTATTTCATACGTGACATCAGATTGTCTTTTTTTACAAACTGATGATATAAAGCGGCGCCAATATGAAGGGCGGTAAAGGCAAGAATGGTTGGCCAAATAATCTCGGTATGCCAGTCATTATAGAGTCTTGCCAACCCTCTATCGGGAGTCACAAATACGGGAATCTGAAATAATCCAAACACGTCAACCGGTCGACCACCATACAAAGACATCAGTAGTCCTGCAATGGGCATCGCAATTAACAGAGCGTAGAGAGCAAAGTGTGACAGCTGTGATAACAGCATCTGCCACTTTGGCATCACTGCGGCAGGCGGTGCCTTAGTGAAAACGCGATTAATCACTCGCGCTATCATCCAAAATAATAGACTAACCCCAAAGGCTTTGTGTAACCCGATATAAAGATTGCTATCAAGATTGTCATACAAAAATATCATGACCCAAGTAATGAGCAATAAAATCGCGCTAATCCAGTGGAAGATACGACTACTAACGGACCACTTTGTCAGGTTTGAATGGGTATGGTTCATAATTTTACTCTATCACCTCTATAACTACGCTCATGGCTGATTAATAATCGCTTAATAACATGCGCTTAATAATATACATAGACAGCTAATGACTGATAAAGCCTACTAACAAACTCTGAAAAACACCAGTACAACCCGAATGCTCAGCAAGCTAGCCGTCTAAATCCACCAATTGATGCGCAATTTTATCCAAATCAGGCACCAAATACAGCGTATTGTCAATCATCACTGTTTGAAAAAGGTAGGATAGCACAACATCTTCTTGCACTCGTTCATAAACCGTATCGATATTGCTATTTGGCTTGATGAAATGCTCAGGGAGCTCAACATCCTTTACCTCAGAGATACGAACCTGTATTGGGTGTAGTTCACCGGCGGTCTGTAAAGCGATGCGATGCGCTGATGTATTCCCTTCTAACACCACTATCTTTTCTGACGCTTGATGACGTGGCAGCATGTGAAATACAGCGATTTTTTGCTGCTGCCATTCATACATTGCTGTATATTCGCTATGCTCATCCACACTCAAAATTAAACTGCTAGGAACAATCCAATCAGGCTGGTTAAACGCTGGAACAATCGTCACATCGAGCATACCATTAGTGGTAGTCAGTAAACTTACTGCCTCAAATGAATGTTTTAACATCTGTTTCATAAGTCGCTCACAATAAATGAATGTGGAGTGTCGTTTGCTGCTCTGTCAGCAATATAGTCGGTCAGCTTTTGTGCCAACGCTTGAGGACTGCCAATAAAGGTACAATATCCTGAATCAATGATAGCTTGTGGCTGACTGGGGCACGCACTTAAAGTCGGGTCTTGCGCCCACAATTGACTGTCATTATCTTGGATCAATTCTAAATACTGCGTGCCATCGTTGCCCATACCGGAAAAGATAATGTTAATCAGTTCACTGCCATAAACATCGCTGGTATTTTTCAGAATTTGACCGATAGCCGGTTTATAATCCCCTTCCCAAGCCTGATCCAATAAAATAATGCGCCCAGTTGAATCACAAACTATCTGCTTATCAATAGGTACAATCAAACATTGACCAATACGCATACGCTGCGAGGAGGTAATCATCTGACAGCGCCAGTCATTATGGCGATTTAAGATACGCGGCAGGGTACTAATCATCGTTAGATTAAAATGATGCGCTAATAAAATACTCACTGGCAGCATAGGTGATAAGTAATCTAAGAACTCTTTGACCGCACTAGGGCCGCCCATAGATGCCCCTAAGAATACCACGTAGCGCCAACCTCTAACCTCATCCTGATAAACAGGAGTATCTACAAGCGTTGGCAAAGCCAGCATCTGCGCAAGCTTACGCTTTAGTTTACGTTGCCACTTAGCATATTGTTGCGCTTCATTAAGATAAGGCGCTTGACTAAAGCCAACCAATACTGCCGCAGTTTTGGAGGCAGCAGTAACCGACGCTACATACCCATCATAATCACTGTCTATCAACCAGATATCGATATCACTTTCATAGCCATCAAACTTATCTTGCAACTGCGATGACGTGACACAGTCTACCAAATGAAAACCACAGCTGCGCACTGTATCAGAGAATGCCATCCGCTGCTGATGGTCTTCTGCTACCACCAACACTTTAATCTCACTTTTATCTTTTAACGTCAAGGCACGTATGTTACCCATGATGAGTTATGCGAACCTTTTCATCCAATAAACTTTGGATTTTATCAAGCAGCTGGTTTTCTTGGAAAGGTTTGCCCATATAGTCATTTACCCCAATCTCAAATGCACGCTCACGATGCTTCTCACCCGTACGTGACGTAATCATAATAATGGGCAGATGCTGCAAGCGTCCATTATGTCTGACTTGGGTGGCAACCTCAAAACCGTCCATGCGTGGCATTTCAATATCGAGTAGCATTAAGTCAGGCGTCATCTCTTGTAGTATCTCAAGCGCATCGATACCATCTTTAGCAAGTACAACATTGAACCCTTGACGCTCTAAGAATCGTGATGTCACTTTTCTCACTGTGACTGAATCATCAACGACCAAAATAGTGGTATTGGACTCCACGTTTCTTTGTTTGGCAGCTTTAGAATGCGTGACGTCTTTAACTAAAGCCGCGTTACGCATCAAGGCTATCAAGTCTAGAATGAGCATCACCGAGCCATCGCCCATAATGGTAGCGGCTGAGATACCGGATAAATTTGAGAACTGCTGTCCCAAAGGTTTTACCACCACTTCAATACGTGAGCCTGCTATTTGATCAACTTGTAGGGCCATATTCTGACCACTGCGGTTTTTGATGATAATAAGTG
>NZ_DATIRM010000045.1:0-2307 GCF_035469765.1 Psychrobacter sp. | reverse complement strand
AGCGGGTGTTTGATTATAATTTTGATGATTATGGCAACGAGCCTTATCGCCGATTACTGTCCTTAATTCTGAATAAAGTCAAAGCCACCAATCAACTGATTCAAAGCAAAGGTGATGATGGCGACGCCAAAAAAGACGCTTATGCCAACCCGCAAGAACTGCTAGAAGACTTGCGTATCATTCGTCAAAGTGTCAATACTCATGACACCGCGCATGGCGACGGGTTATTGCTAGATATGATTCGTCTGGTCAAAACCTGTGGCTTTCATCTGGCCGCCCTCGATATTCGCCAAGAGTCGTCCTATCATAGCGAAGTGATTGCGGACATTTTTGCTAATGCCTCAAATTTGCCAGACTACCAAGCGCTGAGCGAAACAGAGCGTCAAGAATGGCTGACACGGTTGCTCGAAAAACCCGGCACACCGCTCATTTATACCGACAATTTGACAGATAAAACCCGCGAACAATTGTCATTAATGCACTCTGTGGCGACATTGCGTAAACTGGTTGGGCACGATACTTTTGGCAGTTATGTTATTTCGATGACCAATAACGCCAGTCAGATATTAGAAGTTTTACTGCTCATGCGGTTTGCTGGCTTATGTAGAGTCAATGACAAGGGGCGATTGTCTGCCGACCTGCCAGTTGCACCCTTGTTTGAGACGATTGAAGACCTGAAAAATATCGATCAAATTCTACCTGCCGTCTTGGACAATCCCCTTTATCGAGGATTGCTGAAGCATTCAGATAACACACAAGAAATCATGCTGGGTTATTCAGACTCATCGAAAGATGGCGGCATTATCACTTCTGCGTGGCAGCTTTATAGCGCGCAACAAACCATTGATCGTATTGCCGAAGAGTATAGTATCAAAACGCGCTTGTTCCACGGGCGCGGTGGCTCTGTCAGTCGTGGCGGTGGATCGACACACAATGCCATCGCAGCCCAGCCAGCGGGGACGCTACATGGTCAAATCAAAGTAACGGAGCAAGGCGAAGTGCTTTATGCCAAATACGCCAACACCGATACCGCTGTGTTTGAGCTAACCATGGGCATTACAGGCACCCTAAAAGCCTGCTCGTCAAGGTTTGTGGTGCAACCAGCAGAGCTGCCACATTATGAATCGCTCTTTGCGCGTTTGGCAGATGCAGGTGAGCAGCGTTATCGCAAGCTTACCGACCATACTGAAGGGTTTTATCAATTTTACTCACAAGTCACCCCTGTACAGGAAATCTCTTTATTAAACATTGGCTCACGTCCATCGCATCGCAAAAAAGGCTTGCCAAGTAAAACCACCTTGCGAGCGATTCCTTGGGTCTTTGGTTGGTCATTGGCACGCTTTACGTTACCTGCGTGGTATGGCGTCGGCAGCGCTTTGCATAGTGTGAAAGCAGATGAAGATTTGATGAAAGAGATGAATGCTCATTGGCCATTTTTTAGCGTATTTATTAGCAATATCGAGATGGCATTTACCAAGTCTGAGATGAGTATCGCTCAGGCCTACAGCCAATTATGCGACGATCAAGCATTACGTGACAAGATTATGCAAGCGGTCATCGAAGAGCACGAACTAACTTATTCGGGCCTGAATTCTTTACTTGAGCAAACATCGTTATTATCAAATCAGCAAAATCTTGCCGCCTCGCTTCAATGGCGAAATGCGTATTTAGACCCCATTAACTATATCCAAATTGAGCTGTTAAAACGTGCCAGACAACAAGGCGATGCGCAAAACCATGAAAGTGACAAGAGCAATATTGACGTTGAAGACCCACTAATCCGTAGCATCAATGCTTTAGCAGCAGGTTTACGCAATACGGGTTAATGTCTATAACGCCTGACATATCAATACCGTAAAAAACCCTTGTAAGCACTACGCTACAAGGGTTTATTTATTCTGAAAGACTTAACTACTAAATAATACAAATACAATGCCTCCACTACCTATACTACTAATGATTTGTTGTAGGTATTTTAGCCAAAATCGTATAAGCGGCTTTAACCCGTTCAATATTGGGATAGTTTTTGTTGGCTAAAATGACAATACCCGTTTTTTTGGCAGGCATATAAGCAATATAAGCGCCAAAGCCATTAGTCGACCCAGTTTTATTGACCCACACATTATCTAGCACAGGCATCGGTGGCTCATTCACTTGTATGGGCTGAGGGTTTAAGATGGTTTCTGTTGAATTGCCCGCAACGAGTATTTGCAATGTCGTCGGCAAAGAATACATCTCCCACGCCAGTCCTTGCGTGAAGTGCTTCGTTTGATAGTAACCTTTTCTATTGTTGTCTAGTGCTTGCTG
>NZ_DATIRM010000044.1:0-6789 GCF_035469765.1 Psychrobacter sp. | reverse complement strand
AAAATACCTTTGTCACGAGCCGCTTTCACTGGTGGTACCATGACAATGTCACCAATTCCGCCCACAGGTGCATCTCCATTATTACCAGTAATCCGAGCCGTAGCTCTCTCAAATAATACGCGACCATCGACATCATCTGCTAAAAATAATGGCTGCTCACGCGTGACCCAGCTTACATTGGCAATCTCAGCTAGCTCAGCATAAATTTGTGCGCCAGAATTGCCGCCACCGACTACCAGTATCCGCTTGCCTTTATACGCCTCAATACCAGCATAGTGTGCAGAATGACACTGCTCACCGCGGTACATCTCTTGGCCGTCAAGCGTTGGTATAACGCTATGACTCCACGTACCTGTCGTATTAACTACCGCTTTAGCCAACCAAGTAAATTTCCCATCAGTCACTCGCAAACAGTTGTGTTCACTATCGCGTTGTACATTGGTCACTTTATATGGTCGATACACAGGCAGTTGGTAGTGCTGCTCATAGTCGGCAAGATAACTGAGCACTTCATCTCGATGCGGGTACTCATTATCTTTGGCCTTTGGCATGAGCCTACCGGGTAATGAACTCATTACCGCCGGAGAAAATAACCGTAGTGATGGCCAAGTATGATTCCACGCCCCACCACTTTGGCTTTGATTATCAAGAATAATAAAATCAAGCTTAGCACGTCTAAGGTAATACCCTACCGCTAAACCTGCTTGACCGCCGCCAATCACTACCACATCGAATATCTTAGTTGACATAATTACTCTCAGTTCCTGCTACTAAAAAGTTGGCTGCTCATTTTGGGGTTTTGTTAAAAGCGCTATATCTGTTAGACGTGCATAGATTTCGATTAAATCACCATCAAGTTTTTTTAGCCATCACTCATGTAAAGGTGTCCCTTTCCAAAGAGTTCTCGGCGGTTTAAAAACAGTTAAGCCAGCCTCTTTTGCGCTAAAAAAGGCATCAATGACTTCTTGCCTGTTATTAACATTAACTCTACACCTATGCCAAGTGTCAGACAAATCAATGGATTGGTTCCTTCGGAATATACCTCAACGAAACCAGTGTAAACTGACTTCTTCTATCCAAAGTCATTTGTCATACTCTAATTTATAGAAACAATGAGTGGTTCCGTGGTTAGAACCTAAATATTCAGCTATATTCCATTTTTTCTAGGAGTCTATAGGTTTTAGGTCTCAGCAGTACACATCGTGGACTTTTTTTGATAGGTTTTTTACTTTCTTCAATGTACCTTTATAGCGAGTTATAGCGCAACCAGCTTGCTGCTTTTTTTAGTCAATACGTAGTGAGCGATCATACCGATACAGATGCCCCAAAACACCGAACTCAATCCCAAAAACTGCATGCCGGATGCCGTGGCTAAAAAAGTAATCAGTGCCGATTCTCTTTGACTATCATCTTTCATGGCAACAGCAATATTGGCTGAGATAGCACCTATTAGCGCCAGACCAGCTAGAGCGGCGATCAGCTCTTTAGGTAATAAGCTAAATACCAGCACAATACTACTAGCAAACAGTCCCCCTAATAAGTAAAAAATACCATTAGCGACACCGGCGATATAACGCTTTTCTTTGAGCTCATGCGCATCTTTTCCCGTACATAGTGCAGCGGTGATTGCTGCTAATGTAATGGTGATACCTCCTACGCAAGCAACGGCTAACGAAGCAATGCTAGAGGCCATGACAATAGGTTTCGCCGGAGTGTCATAGCCACTTAAATTCAAGATAGCCATGCCGGGTAAAAATTGTCCGCTTAAGCTGACAAGGATTAGTGGTATAGCGAGGTTCAACGTTGAGTACCACGACCACTCTGGCCAGATGAGGACGGGTATGGTCATAGTGAAATTGATATCGACAGGATTCATCTTGCCAAGTAGCAAACTTAAGATGACGCCACACAATAATACCCAAATCATTGTATAGCGCGGTGACAAGCGTTTGGCCAATAAATAACAGCCCAACATACTGAAAATGATAAATGGCATGGTATCAGTAGCGACGAATAACGCTAAGCCAAACTGAAATAAGATACCTGCCATCATACCAGCGGCAATACTGTTAGGGATCCACCGTAAAACCTTATCAAAATAGCCAGTCGCGCCGACAATAAAAATGACAATGGCTGAGATAATATAAGCTGCAACGGCCTCATTAACACTCATCTGTGGAAATAATGTCACGAGTAGAACCGTTCCTGGAGCAGACCAAGCGGTAACTATCGGCGCCTTATATTTAATAGAAAGATAAATACCGGGTATCGCGGTGCCTATCGATATACCCCAAATCCAAGATGCCATCATGGCCTCTGACACTTGTGCTGCTTGTGCCGCTTGAAAGAAAATAATCAGTGGCCCAGCATAAGCAATAAGCACCGCTAAAAAGCCGGCAACAGACGCTGAAAGTGACCAGTCTTCTTTTAAATCTCGTATTACAGTTACCATCTTACGTTCCTACAAACTCTACATTATCAATTTACTATCTTCATAATAAATTTGAGATCGCACATGATATATGATCTCTTATGGGAATAAGGGCAGTACCCTAGTGAGGACTTGAACATCCAAATCTAAGGGGTTATTATCAATGATTTGAGCTATTTATAGCATGTCAGTGTACATAGTAGTGTGCTTTTCAATATGAAATGGCGTTCCTTCATGTACAGGCTTGACATCAACGACCAGAGCTTGGCCAACGAGGATGATAGTCATCGACTACGAAAGGATGTGTATGGCGTACCCCATTGGGTGTAAGAGACCCAGTGGCATGAGCATGACCTTCTGGCAAATTAAAATGTTCGTGTTCAATCTCTTTTAGATCAATAGAGGGCCAAACTTTAAAAGCGGCCCATACCGCTAATGCAGCAGCACAGCCTAATACTGCAAAAGCTACGGTCATACTGTAGCGAGCACCTAACCAACCAGCCAAGGGATAAAACACCAACCAACTGACATGAGACAAGGCAAACTGAGCGGCAAACAATGCAGGACGATCTTCCTGATGTGAGGATCGCCATAACAAGCGTCCAGAGGGAGTTTGGGCAGCAGAATAACCTAAACCTAGCACGAACCATAAGGCCATAAGCGAGTTCTGCCCCATCATCAATGTACCAGCGAACATACCCACTACTAACAACCCTACACCGCTTAACATGACACTACGGTCTGTCAGCTTACTTAGTAAGCTTGGCAAAGCCAATGCAGCAATCATAGAACCTGCACCAAAGTTCGCTAATGCTAGTGCGACTGCACTCTGAGGTAGTCCCATGCCACCCTGAATGATCACCACTGTATTCACAAAAACCATAGACGCTGCGGCAGAAACTGCAACATTGACAGCGAGTAATCCGCGCAGTCGAGGAGTGGCTAAATAGATTCGAATACCACGTGTGGTTCTATCGTAAATGCTGCGGCGCTCTGGCACAGCATGCGCTGGTAGCACCACCGACACTACCAATATGGCAGAGACTAAAAACCCCAGCACCGTCCCCGTAAACAGATTGTGAAAACTCATTACTGTCAGTAATGCCGCCGCTAACATAGGACTGACCAGACTTTCCATATCGTACGCAAGGCGTGAGAGAGATAAGGCTTTTGTATAGTCCTCTTCATCAGGTAGAATATCAGGAATAGTGGCCTGAAAAGTCGGCGTGAAGGCTGCTGAGGCAGATTGCAACACAAAGATCAGCACATAAACTTCCCAGATCTGGGAAACAAACGGCAGAAGCAGGGCTACACCTGCTCGTATCACATCCAGCGTTACCAACATCGTGCGTTTGGGCAGCCGTTCGGCAAAGGCCGCTGCAATTGGTGCGACACCAACATAGGCAATCATTTTGATGGCCAATGCAGTTCCCATGACGACCCCAGCGTTATTACCTGCTAAATCAAAAGCCAAAAGACCTAGCGCCACAGTAGCTAAACCTGTGCCAATCAGGGCAATGACTTGCGCGGCGAATAGATGGCGATAAGTTCGGTTTGCAAAGATACTAAGCATGGGGTGTCTCTTTAGATCAGTCGGTTGATCTTATAGGTAACGAGTTATTTCCTTGAACTCCTCGATAGAATTCTGCTGATCTTTGTCAACAGCCCCTAATAAATCTTCAAGGCAATGATCTAAATGGTCTTGAATTAAAATTTTCTTGGCTTGGTGAATCGCGTTCTCTACCGCTTGTAACTGTTGTGCTACATCAAGGCAGGTTCGACCCTCAACCAACATCTCTATCGTACTGCTTAGATGACCATTCGCTTTTTTAAGGCGTGTGATAACGGCTGGATGAGAAGCGTGTATATGCGGTTTTTTCATAGTGACAGTATCCTTCCTCTAGGGAACATGATTATACCCGATAAAAACCTAAGTTCTTTTATTGACAGTATCCCCCCCTAGGGGATAGTATCTTACTCCTTAATTACTCGGTTTGCATTCAAAAAATTCATGATTTACGTGTCAATCTTTAAGAAAGTGCTTAGTGATGCAAGTCATGGTTACTTCATCGATTGAGGTCAAAATTTTTTATTGTATTACATCATGCCGCGTATCCATTATTTCACATCATAGGACTCTTAATGCACAGCTATGTTCATAATAGGTCAACAAGCTCGCTATGGGCGACTTGGCAGACCCGTCTGCTATTACTCTCGGTACTGCTTTTCTGTGTCCTTATTGGCAGCAATGAAGCTTTGGCTCACGCTGTAACAGCGGGCGATAAAGGCTATATTCAGGAGATTTCAGGGGTCAATATTTTACCCTTTATGTACTTGGGCGCTAAGCACATGATAACGGGGTATGACCACATCCTGTTTCTCTTCGGGGTCATCTTCTTTCTTTACCGTATAAAGCACATTGGCATCTATGTAAGCTTATTTGCATTAGGTCATTCCACTACTATGATCTTAGGCGTGTATTTCAACATCGGTATGAACAGTTATCTGATTGATGCAATTATTGGTCTCTCTGTCGTCTATAAAGCATTAGACAACATCGGTGCCTTTCAGCGATGGTTCGGGTATCAACCAAATACCAAAATAGCAGTGCTTATATTTGGTCTTTTCCACGGCTTTGGGTTATCAACTAAGATTCTTGAATACGATATGTCACCTGACGGTTTACTGCCTAACCTACTCGCATTTAACGTGGGTGTGGAAATTGGGCAACTACTGGCTTTAGCAATCATATTAATCGGCATGAGCTATTGGCGTCGTACGCTAAGTTTCATCCGTCACGCCTATACCGCCAACGTCGCCATGATGAGCGCAGGATTTATTTTAGTGGGCATACAGCTTACTGGCTATTTAATGTCTTAATAACCCAAGGATTTCCAATATGTATAACAGTGACACCCCTTTACAGGCTGAACTTCCCTCTTCAAAGCAGCTTATGAAATCTACTATTCTGGCTGCAATTGCAGCCATAGTTCTTTTATTTACGGTGGTTCTCCCAGCTGAATATGGCATCGACCCAACTGGGGTTGGCAATCTACTTCGTTTGACAGAAATGGGACAAGTTAAGCAGCAATTAGCAGAAGAAGCTGCCGCAGATACTGCTGGTGTAGTGGTGACTGAATCAGTTGCGTCCGAAACACTTGGCATTGATAATGTGACCGAACAAGCAGTAGATGCCACACTTGCTGATACTGCTGTCGCTAGTGGGCAATGGCGTGATGAAATCCCCTTCACCTTGACTCCAGGTGAAGGATTAGAAATTAAAATGAAAATGGCTGCAGGTGACAAGACTGAATACTCTTGGGTCGTGACAGGTGGTGATGTCAACTTCGACACCCATGGTGACGCACCAGGCCAAGCGATTAGCTATGAAAAAGGTCGCGGGGTTGCCGCTGATGAAGGCGTTCTAGAAGCCGCGTTTACAGGTAATCATGGCTGGTTTTGGCGCAATCGCGGCGAATCGGATGTTCAAGTTGTTTTGCGTACCCGTGGCGATTACAGCACTATTAAAACGATGGAAAAAAAGTAGCGCTTAGTTCGTGCCGCTACTACCTGATTAAAAACATAGCTGTCTCACTAAGCTTAGAGTAACCAACTAGACAAACTCAATCCTCGTATTAGAACATAAGTGGTCTAATGCGAAGATTTATTTAGGGTTAAATAGCAGTGCATACATGCTACTTCTAGGAGTTATTGAAAAGGTGATCTATGAGAGAGGCACAAAGAGATGTAGTCACAGCCGTATCAAAACTTAATGGCTCTGCCTAACCACGCTACCAACTCACGGGCAGGAGCCTGACTCAAACACTGCGGACAATTAATATAGGTCATCACGCAGTCATTCAAATCAGTTAGCATATGTAGTAATAACCCCAAACCAATTATTTTATAGGGTTTTGGTAGAAATAGCATAGCCGCATATGCTGCCATTGCATAATAAGTATGGAGCGGATGAAAGTTAATACTGCAACGATTGGGCGAAAAGATAGGTGTCGCTAGCAGATGATCTAAATCAACTAGCATGGTTGCTAATAGGATCAAATATACCCGTTTATAGTCATTACGAAAAAATGTGTAGGCGATAATAAACGGCATACCAAAGTGTAGAAAATAATGGATAACAGTTTGAATCATCGCTTTTTCCGATTTAAGAGAGTGTTTTAAAAAGTGTTCTAAGAGTATCATACACGATCTGAGGTATACCTTCACACCTGAAAGATAGGCGCGAATCCACCACCTGGTGTACGGAAGTTAGTCACCTGACCTTGATAAACCCGCGCAGCAGGCAACATGTTAATCTGCCGTTGGGAGACGCCAGTAAACGGCGTCTCGGTCTGGTA
>NZ_DATIRM010000043.1:0-4570 GCF_035469765.1 Psychrobacter sp. | reverse complement strand
GCTTTATCTTTCGGCACAACGATGACAAAACCAACACCACAGTTAAAGGTACGGTACATCTCACTTTGCTCGATATTGCCTTGGGTTTGTAGCCAAGTAAATAACTCTGAGAACTTCCAGCTATTGGTATCGATGCTAGCTGCCAAATTTTCCGGTAATACACGTGGTAAGTTATCGGTTAAACCGCCGCCGGTAATGTGTGACATCGCATGTAATGCTGAGCTACCAAGGGTATCTTGTAGCGCTTTAATTGCTTTAACATAGATGCGAGTAGGGGCCATCAGTGCGTCTTGGATAGGCTGACCGTCTAATTGCTCATCGCTAGTGGTAATATCGATGCCGCTCACTTCAATGACTTTGCGTACCAACGAATAACCGTTTGAGTGCGCGCCACTTGAAGCAAGGGCGATAAGCACATCGCCTTCTGCAACGTTCTCGCCAGTGATGACTTCTGCTTCTTCAACCACACCGACACAAAAGCCTGCCAAGTCATAATCATCGTCTTGATACATACCAGGCATCTCAGCGGTTTCACCACCAATCAGTGCACAGTTTGACAGTTTACAGCCTTCACCAATACCAGTAACAACAGTAGCAGCAACATCAACATCAAGCTTACCGGTTGCATAATAGTCTAGGAAAAACAAAGGCTCAGCACCGCAAACTAATAAATCGTTAACACACATAGCGACCAAGTCGATACCGATGGTGTCATGGCGATTTAACTGTAATGCCAGTTTGAGCTTGGTGCCGACACCGTCAGTGCCAGAAACCAATAGAGGTGAGGTATAACCAGTCGGAATGCGACAAAGCGCCCCAAAGCCGCCAAGTCCGCCCACAACTTCGGGGCGTGAGGTGGCTTTTGCCACGGATTTGATACGTTGTACCAACGCATCGCCAGCATCAATATCAACACCAGCATCTTTGTAGCTTAAAGAAGGCTTGTTACTCATGGTCATCTCACAAATTTTATAAGGAATGAAGGTCTGTCAGTAGAAAATCGAGTGGGTCGTGTTAATTCTGAATATAGTGCGCGCATTATACCCAAAAATGACCCTTACTCGCAAAACAACTTACGGTTATTTGCCTGATATTGGGCTAATATTTTAGAAAGAGGGCCATAAACAGGATATGAAAATTAAGAAACAAAAAATGACGGCTTTTTTATAGGGCTCTGCGATAATAGAAGGCTAAAATTACGGTCAATAACTGTTTGCTCTTAGTGTATCGTTGTTCAATAAGATCTATAATCAATTTTAAATCAAATCACCCTTTTAAATCAGCCCATTCGTAGGACTAGCCTTCATGACAAACCGATCAATAGATCCCTTTTTTCGACGCCTATTTATCGTCGTTGTTATTGTTGTGGCTATGATTTTATTGTATTTATTGACGCCGGTCATTGTGCCGTTTGTCTTTGCATTTGTATTGGCTTATCTATTTAATCCTTTGGTTAAACGCTTATCTAAATATATCAAACGTTGGATTGCGATTATTATCGTCTATTCGACCATTACGCTGAGCATGGTACTGCTGTTATGGTGGTTGATACCGACATTGTGGCATCAACTGCAAGCGGCATGGGAGTACTTGCCAAAGGTACTAACTTGGTACAATAATGTGGTGCGTGAATGGTTTGCTACTAATAGCCGTATTAGTTTGCCTGAGCTTGAGTCCAAGGGCTTCTCTGAGACCTTGGTTGAATATATGCAAACCAATTATAAATTTGAAGATGCTAGTACTATGATGAGCCAAATACTGGTGTCCAGTATGAACTTCATTAATAATGCAGGGCTTATTGTACTGGTACCAATTTTGACCTTTTATTTCTTATTTAATTGGGATCAGCGTTTACATACGTGGAAGATGGCGATACCAGCGCCTTATTGCAAACAGGTAGTGGCAATCGCTCAAGAATGTGATCGCGCACTGATGGCATTTATTAAAGGTCAGCTATTGGTGATGGTATTATTGGGTGCTATTTATGCTGTACAGTTACAGCTTATTGGGCTTGAGCTTGGGCTGATCATCGGTATGGTTGCTGGTATCGCAAGCTTTGTGCCTTATTTGGGTTTTGGTATTGGGTTTATCGCCGCCATCTTCGCTTGCTTATTTCAGTTTGGTTTAGATTGGACCTATTTATCTTTGATAGCTGGCGCGTTCTTGATTGGGCAAGCTGCCGAAGGCTATATTTTACAGCCGTTATTATTGGGCGACAAAATCGGTCTATCGCCATTATGGGTTATTTTCTCGGTGCTGGCAGGCGCAAGTTTGTTAGGTTTCGTCGGTATGCTGATTGCGCTGCCAGTGTCCGCAGTCATTAATGTATTATTCCGTCATTTATACGCTTATTATCAAACCACTGA
Organism: Psychrobacter sp.; assembly: GCF_035469765.1. Classification (GTDB taxonomy): domain Bacteria; phylum Pseudomonadota; class Gammaproteobacteria; order Pseudomonadales; family Moraxellaceae; genus Psychrobacter. Next base: position 2,204 of record NZ_DATIRM010000043.1, on the reverse strand, counting down.
CTTTTACAAAGGACGTAAGCAATTGGCGTTGTTTGACAAAAAATACTGACCTTACAATCTTATTCAATAGAGACTCACTGGGTTATATACTTTATTATAGTGAGTGAGTTACTTGCTGAATAAAAGTGGATTGATAAGGTGTAATGGGTAAAAGACTTGTCAGTCATTTTGCAAATATGTTATATATAGGCGCAGTATTAGCGGTATTGACCGTTACTAGGTTGGTTTTGGTTTAAGTAAGTTTGCTAAAGCCAGTTTATAAGTATATTAGTCGTTAAGCCTTTTTTATTGATTGTGCTACGCAAACCGAGTTGATGATTCATGGCAGAAGCACAGCTAAGTCTCAATCTGGACATAAAGCATGATGCAAGTCTCAGCGACTTTGCCGGTCCGGGTTGGATGTCTATTATCGATGCAGTGCGGCAGCTCCATGTCGGCCTGATAGGTCAGCTGTACCTATTTGGCAGTCCTGCTACTGGCAAATCGCACTTATTGTCCGCTATTTGTGAGTCGTTTATCGAGATGGACAAGTCGGCGATTTGTCTGTCGTTAAATGAGTTGATTCATACCGATGTCAATGTCTTATCCTCTTTAGAAAACTTCTCCTTGATTGCGATCGATGATTTGGAAGTCATTGAGCAAAGCAGTCAGTGGCAAGAAGCTTTATTTCATCTGATTAATCGTAGCCGTGAAGGGCAGCGTCAGCTTTTATTTGCCGCCAACAAGCCTGCGTCTGAGCTGCCGTTTCAGTTAAGAGATTTGCTTACCCGTTTGGCACAAGCGCCTTCATTCAAAGTACCGACAGGACATGATTTTGCAGACCGTGAAGCATTGTTGCAGTCGATATTGCGCAGGCGTGGTTGGCAGTTTGATGAACGTATTACCAATTATTTGCTCACTGAAGGACCGCATCGTATTGGGGCAATGATGGAGGTGCTAAATTACATTCAGCCCATGTTCTCCAATTTAGGTCGTAGTAATATATCAAAAGCCGTCATTTCTGATGCACTGCGTACCATTGATGAGCAAACACTTGCTGCCGAACTTGCTGATATCGCACAAGAGTCGCAAGTAGACAACGATGCCGCTGATCAAGACCAGCATAGTCAGCATACAATGCCACTTGATTTTTAGCATTCAGAACACAAATTTTCTCTTTAAAATGCCTTTACTATTACTGGAAAAATTATGAAATCAAACGCGTCTTTGCTAAAAAAACTGTCTATGAGTGCTGTGTTTGTTGGCGCAGCTTCTGTTTCAATGCTCACGCAAGCAGAAGTCACCTTATTGGTTGATGATCATATAAAAGTGACCGCAATCAATGGTCAAGAGCTGACACAAAGTGTTCTTCAGCCATTAACCAAGTCATTTACCTTGCAGCCTGGCAAGCATGTGATTACGGCTAAATATGATCGTCTCTATGATTTGCGCCGTGATGAGCACGATTATCTGCGTTCTGGTAATGTTAGTGTTGCTGCTGAGATGGCAGACAATCAAACCTACCGCTTAACCATGCCAAATCAGCCAGAAGACTATGCCGCTGCCAAGAAGTATGCTGAGCGTCCAACGCTAGCAATACAACAGAATAATACCGTCATTGCTAGTCAGGAAAGTGTCGGTGGCAGTAGCAACAGCTTATTCTCAGGACTCGGTAAAGCATTAGGTGGCGTTTTTGGTGGTAGCGGTGATGCTGAGCTACAAAACCAGCGTGCTATTGCTGCGCTCGATCAGCCATCCGTAAGCACTCGAGCGTCTGTGAATACGGGTGCTACCGTGACGCAAACGACGAGTGTCAATGCTTCTACCAGTACACTTGATCAATTTATGCAGATTTGGCTACAAGCTTCGCCTGCTGAGCGTGAAAAAATGCGTCAATGGATGCAAAAGTAAGCTTTCAACGCTAAAAAAGTAAAAGATTGCACATAAAAAAAGCACCTACTTAGGTGCTTTTTTCTATCTTAGATTTTATGATTATTCAGCTTTTAGCCTAAAAAAGCATTATACATCCATATTAATTTTTCTTGCTCTTGCACATAGGCATCGACCAAATCTGCTGAACCTTGGTCGTCGGCATCGTTTGCTAAAGCTGATACTTGGCGTTGTTCTTCGATCAGAGTTTGTAAGCCAGTCACGACGCCTTTAACACAAGTAGTGCCATCTTTGACATTCTTGTCTTCTTGAATGCTAGTGTGCTGAGCAAAATC
>NZ_DATIRM010000042.1:0-2078 GCF_035469765.1 Psychrobacter sp. | reverse complement strand
CTGAATTTTCTTAGATTAATCTAATAAATCTAAAGTATATATTGTATAGGAATCTTGAGAAGTTAAGAGTGAACTGCCCTGATATTATCGGGCAGTTCACTCTTAACTAATAATCCACCAATGCTTGAAATGCAAAGGCTTCGAGTGAAGGTTGTGCGGATTTTTCCTTGTATAGTCGATTCTAAATAAAGTAGATACATCATGTTTTGACGCGGCACTGGTATAAATTTTTCTGGCGTGCTGTGCCTGCGCAGACAGAGGCTGCAAAAAAAATCATTCCAGTTCCGCTGTATCGTTTTTATGCCGAGCTTACTATAGTATGCTTCGGATGTTTAGTATCTAGGCACGGGCGCTTTCAGGCTCTGCCATAATTAGCTTGCAACGCACATAAAAACAGGGTCGGCTAATGACGGTTAGCCGACCTTTTTGGTTGTGTTAGACTAACTAACTATCGCTTTTAGACACTGCTAAAGCATTGGCGTAAGCAAACAAAGCGGGCACACCGCGGTACTAAGCCCATAAAACAGGGAAGCTTCTCGAATGGTCATACCATTAGCTATGCTAGAAAGTACCTGTTTACGATAGTCTATTGAATAAGTCATTGTTTATTTCATTAAATACGATTGTTAATAGGATTGTATCGGTTTTATTTGGATTAGGCTGTAATGGCATCTACTACACAATGTAGACCCTGATATCATTAAGTCATTATAATAGCTAATAATTTTTCGTAATTTTAAAGGACGAAGAATACCCATCAGTTAAATGAAGTAGTACTATCGGTATTTAACGAAATATTGACAAATCAATGACCCTTAATGAGAAAAGTAGCTAGGTAACAACAAGGATCATTAACCCCTAGGAGTATGTATGTCTGCAACCAAAGAAGAGATAGTCGCCTTTATGGCATTAGAGTTTCCTCAAACCAAATGTGTGGTTGAAGCAGTAGGCGATAATAGTTCGACCTTATCACATGATATTGGTATAGACGAGCTGCGTCCTGGTGGAACCGTCTCTGGCCCTGTATTGATGAGCATTTCTGATGTAGCGCTTTATGTGGCGATACTGGGTAAGATTGGCATTGTACCGTTGACAGTGACGACGAGCCTTACCATCAATTTTTTGCGTAAACCATCATCAGAAGCACGTATTATTGCTGACTGCACCTTGCTAAAAGTAGGTCGAACGCTCATCATAGGTGAGGTTTCTTTATATTCAGAAGGCTCTAGCGATTTGGTCGCACATGTTGTTGGCACATATTCCATACCTCCCAAGAATGATTAAGCCGCTTTCTTATATTTGAGATTCGTGTGCGTTGTTTTATTCGTTTTTTCTCTGCGTAATATAAGGAGATTAGGGTCTTAATCCCTGCATATCACTGAGAGGAGTATGAAGCATATTACCTATATTTCTGAAAATAAAGACTGGACTGAGTAACAGTGGTCAGATAAAAAACTGCGGTCATTTGTTAGGGCGTGTCCTCAATTCAATCGATGGACATCTAAGTGGGCTAAAAATGGCTAAATTTTGTCAAACATCGTCAAATAGCTGGGTAATATCCCGATACAGGCGCTATAGCTTTTTTATAATCTCTTCCTGCATCTGAGATTTTAAGCTTAAATCAGCATACATCTGTTTGAGTCTGCGGTTTTCTTCTTCAAGCTCTTTTAGACGCTTTACATCAGAGGCTTCCATACCACTGTATTTGGACTTCCATTTGTAGAAGGTTGAACTAGCGATACCGTATTTACGGCATAGCTCTTTGGCAAGTAACCCTGCATCAGCTTCTTTTGGTAACCCTCCTAAGCATAAGACACTTATCCAATAGAATTAAGCTGCCTGGTTTAGTTTTTGCATTAGCGTAAAACCGCCATTACCCATATTGGGGTGTTCATAATTATAGTGACCTATGCTGTCAAATCCGTATACATTAACTTGTGAGATTTTGATTATGTATCCTAACGATGAAGGTCAAACTAAATCAGTTTCTATGCTTTGTAGCCCAAAACCACTTAATAGTTGTCCTAAATTAGTTGACCACTACACTTTTCTTAAACACAGTCTAAATTTATTAGACT
>NZ_DATIRM010000041.1:0-1646 GCF_035469765.1 Psychrobacter sp. | reverse complement strand
GCTTATCAATAGTGCATTAATCTTGTAGTAACTTTGGGCAAATTAATCAAATCGCCAAACACCCAGCAATTCTTTGCCATGATGTGTGTGTCATTGGTTGATGGGTTGGTTTAAAAAATTGAGCTATGATTTGAACGTACAGAATACTATATGATAAAAAATAGCTGGGCTGTATTTTATCATATAATGCTTAGCGACTGCTAGCGCTATTGTAAGCTTTAAGTAGATGATAATGCATAAAAAAACGACGCTGAGACGTCGTTTTTTTTAAATCCATATAAGTTTAAGCGATACTGATACCAATAACCGCTTTATAGCCTCGCCACGTAAATGGCGTGACATAGCTTTGGCGGTCTTTTGGCAAATAAGGAATACTCGGTATCCCCTCAATAATCTTGGGCGGTGAGATAATAAAATCGGCACCAAACTCAGTACGGGCATTACCCGAAATGGTATTTGCCATCTCACCCAACAAATCCTTCATCATCGTCATGGAGGAGTCAGGCTCTCCCATCGCTTTGATAACTTCACGCAGCATAGTGCTTGGGGCGCTGACCTAAACACAGCCTTCAAGTGGTCCTGATATTTTAATCATACCGCTATAATCATAACCAACGGCATTTTTATTACTGTTTAAATAAGGCGTATCAATCACCACCGGCTCATTATCAATCTGCGCAAAGAATGCGCTGATTGAGCTTAAAAAGACGCCTAATTTTTCTACATTAACCATAATTGTTCATCGTCCATAGTTATCATCACAGGGTTGTGTATTTAGTCTTGCAAACAAACCACAATTTCCCCGATTTGACCGCGCCAACTGACAGGAATGATAAAAGAACGTCCACTTTTTGGCAGAATAATACTTTGCGGTGAGCCTTTAAAGACAAAGGGCACAGAGATATGAAATTCTGGACCAAATTCGTGACGGGCGTTACCTGAAACTGTATTGGCAACCTCGCCTGCCAAATCGACCAGATTGTCTTCACCTTTATCCACCTCGCCCATGCTATCTAGAATACTGCCCAATAGCGCAGTGGTTGCCGTAAAATAAACCACCCCTTTTTGTACCCCTGATATACCGATGACGCCGGTATAATCATGGACTTTGGGCTGTTGGTTTTCTAGCAAATATGGTGTATCTACTACCATCTCATCATTACCAAACTGATTAAAATAGTTGGTAATGATACTCACAAAAATCTGTAAATTTTGCTCTTTCATAATGTGTGTTCTTTAATAAAGTATTTATTAAAATAATCGGACAATGTTAGTCTTGTACCAGCTCATACAAAGACTCTACCAGCTCTTCTTCTGAGAACGGTTTGCACAAGAACCCGCTCGCGCCCAATGATAACGCCTCGATACCAGTCGATTTATCAGACAAGGCTGATACCACCAAAATACGAACATCAGGGTCGATGGCAATGATTTTTTCGATACATTCAAGCCCATCCATTTGTGGCATGGTCAAGTCCATGGTCACCACATCTGGACGATGGATATTGAACTTTTCAAGCGCTTGAACCCCGCTGGTTGCCGTAGCAACCAACATGAATTTACCTGAGTCATAAGCGCGCTGAATACGGTTTCGAATGATATTTGAGTCATCGACGATCATTAATTTATACATAGCTTTTTTATTG
>NZ_DATIRM010000040.1:0-12686 GCF_035469765.1 Psychrobacter sp. | reverse complement strand
GGATAAGCGTTTAGGCGACTTGTATATCGATGGCAATAGTATGTTGGATATGAGTTTGACGCAGCGCTTGCTTGAGAGCATGCCAGAATATAAAGGAAAATTGCCGCTGGCACCAACTTGAATCGATAGTCTAAGTACTGGAATAAAGACGTATTCCTTAAATAGTTATGCCCATTGATTACTGTTTTTTAATAAGTTAGCTAGGCTTTTATCACTTACCAAACTCTGCTTTCATCCATCTTTTAAAGTTTTACTATACTTAGATATAAGGTGTTTTATAAAAAAGAACTTTAGTTTGTTTTTTTATAAAACAGACAAGCATTTACCACTGTTATATGCGTATAATAAAAACAGCTAACGTAGGTATATAGCGCTTCTACTAACAGTACAGTATATTTGTTAAAATAGATGAATATTATCTATAAAGTGTTATTTATGAAGCATCGGCTAGGCGTTATCTGTCAGTTTATTTAAAAAAGGTACTATAATGGCGCGTGCTAATCATACAAAGAAGTGGCTGACATTAGGCTTGGTAGGCGTGGCCTTATTACTGATTCCTAGACGAAGTAGCCAAAAGGCAGATAAGCCGTTATCTCAGAACTCTCATCCTACAAAAAATACTAAAAACATAGATAACGGTTAGCCTAAGAAGTGGCTGATTAAAAAAAGATTTGTCACCTCAATGGTTTTGAATAACTAATGTTGGAGTTTGTTGATGATTGCTAGTGATGTATCAAGTATCCATCATAAAGACAGAACGACTATTTTTCCTTTAATTGATACTCATACACATTTTGATGCACCGATGTTTGATGATGATAGAGGCAAGCAAGTTCGTCTGGCTTATGATAAAGGCGTACGTCATTTGGTATTGGTCGGCTATCTACAGCGATATTTTTCGCGCCTTTATGATACTCAGCATCAATTAGCTACCTCAATTCAGTTGGATACGGTAATAGGCAGTCATAAAAAGGCTTCATCGCCAAAAGTACATATTGCGCTTGGTTTACATCCGTTTTATATCGAGGAGCATACAGAAGCGCATTTAGAAGACATGACGCTGCTGTTGAATAGAAATCGCCCATTGGCAATAGGGGAAATAGGTTTAGATACCTTTACCGATGCCATGAAGCAGCCTGAAATGATGGCCAAACAACAGCGATTTTTTGTCGCACAACTGGATATGGCAGTGACGCATCAGTTACCGGTTATGCTTCATATTCGTAAAGCCCATGCTCAAGCGCTGGCTTTATTAAAAGCGCATGATTATGATGCGCATAAGCTTGGTGGTATTGCCCACAGTTTTAGTGGCGGTGTACAAGAAGCCAAAGCATTTGTAAAGCTAGGGTTTAAGCTTGGCGTTACTGGTCAAATAACCAATCCAAATGCTAAAAAACTGCGGATTGCTATTCAAGCGGCGGTTGAGAGCTATGGTATTGAATGCTTGGTTATCGAGACTGACTGTCCAGATATGACGCCCATTATGTGTCAGGAATCGGTTAATGCTCAGTCAGCGCTTGGGCAAAGATTAGATAATGAATGGGGTGATACGCCTAGTTATAGTAGGAATGTTCCTGCTAATTTGCCATATGTGTTGTATAGCTTAAGTGCATTACTCGATGTTCCCGCTCATACCCTTGCTCGGCAGTTGTGGCAAAACAGCTGTAGTGCTTTGCAAACTAAATGGTCTTATCGTTGATCCATTTTTAAAAGAGTTCAGTGCTACTGGGATTAATGGTTCGCAGCTTCTGTCTGCGTAGGCACAGCAAGCAAGAAAAATTAATCCCAGTAGTACGTTATAATATTTGTATGTCTTTTGTTTAGGACTGACTATATTTACTATGAAATCTTTAGTACACATTTTTAGTCAGCTGATATATCAACCAATTAAAAAATCATAAAATTTTAACAGAGTCGCTAAGTCGTTATGAATCTAGATACACGTGGGCAGTCAGCCGTTCCCCAATCACAGCCTGCTAAACCTCATCTTGCACCAGAAGAATTAACAGTGCCTGACCATGATGCTGAGCAATATGAGCGCCGTTTTAAAGGAACGCAGACGTTGTATGGCAGCTCAGCCGTGGATATATTTTCTGCTGCTCATGTCTATATCATTGGTGTTGGTGGTGTGGGTTCTTGGGCAGCAGAAGCGTTAGCGCGTACAGCAGTTGGCAATATTACCTTGATTGATTTAGATGTGCTGGTAGCATCCAATGTCAATCGGCAGCTGCCAGCGTTAGACAGCACCTTTGGGCACAGTAAAATTGGGGCGATGGCGGCACGTATTCGTGAGATTAATCCAAAAGTTACGCTGCATTTGGTAGATGATTTTTTGACCACTGAGAACGTAGCGACATTGCTCCCTAGCCGTGAACAAGCAAAAATGGCGGCGCAAACTGGTCCAATTGTGGTTTTAGATTGTGTTGATGATATGAATGCCAAGCTTGCCATTGCCCTGCATTGCCGATTTAATAAACTAAAATTAATATGTGCTGGCGGAGCAGGTGGTAAAATAGACCCAAGCCAGATTATAGTGGGCGATCTGCGCGACAGTTATCAAGATCCGTTATTAGCGAAATTGCGCAGTAAACTGCGCCATGAAAAAGGCATCAATAGTGCCTTAAAAGAGAAGTTTGGTATCAAATGTGTTTATTCGACAGAACCGCCGCGTGTGGACAAAAGCTGTCAGACAGGTGGGTTACACTGTGGCGGTTATGGATCGGCGGTAGTGGTTACGTCAGTGGTGGCGATGCTTATGGTGAGTGAAGCATTACAATTATTGCTTAAGCAGGCGGCTATTAAGCCAAGCCTCTGATATAAATTTATGGAGTTCATCTTGTCTATATCGAACTTACCAGAACGTGGTTACCCTATCGCAGAAGATGAAGTTGAGCGTATTAATAGACTTAAAAAATATCAGGTACTCAATACTAACGAACAACCTGCTTTCGCGCGCCTGACTGAGCTTGCAAGACTATTTTTTAATATGCCAGTAGTTGCCATCACCTTTATGGATGAAGAAACACAGTACCTAAAATCTGCGCATGGACTTGGCAGTGTTTGTACCACGACGCGTAAAGTCGCCATTTGTAATTATACGGTGCTCTCTGACGAGGTTTTTGTGGTAGCAGATTTGGCAGCTGATGAGCGTTTTAGCCAAAACCCATTGATTACAGAGTCACCTTATCTGCGCTTTTATGCAGGTGCACCAATCATTATGCATGACGACGATAAATTATACCGTGTGGGTTCTATGATTTTGATGGATATGAAGCCTCATCATGATTTTAGTAACGAACAAGCAAAAATACTAATGCAGTTTGCAGTGATGGCTGCCGACGCTTTACAACTACAAGACAAACAACGTAATGCTAAGCATGCTAATGAGATGAAGTCAGATTTTCTGGCGAATATGAGCCATGAGATACGCACACCGATGAATGGCATTATCGGTATGGTTGAGATGCTCAGTGAAACCATACTGAGCGTTGAACAACGAGAGTATGTCGAGAATATAAAAGTCTCCAATGAGCATTTACTAGCGATTATCAATGGTATTTTGGATTTATCAAAAGTCGAAGCGGGTAAAATGACCATTGATTCTATCCCGATGAACTTATCTAGCATTTGTAATGAGGTTGTCAGCTTATTTACCATCAAAGCTCGCCAACGCGGTCTGATTTTGAATTATCATTATACCGAGTCGCTATCGCCTTATGTTAAAGGCGATCCGGTACGTCTTAAGCAAGTGATGGTGAATTTGGTCAATAATGCGATTAAGTTTACCCGTGAAGGCGGGCGTGTGACGATTGATGTCAAACATATGCAGAACAATCCTTGTCTGGATAATCAGGATTGTAATTATGCTAAAGAATATCAAAATAGCAGTTTGGATTTTACCATTTATGATCATAGAGGCACTGCAGCGACTCACCAAGACATGACTGTATGTATTGAGGTCACAGATACTGGCGTCGGTATTAAGCCTGAATCATTGGAAGCAATATTTGATGCTTATAATCAAGCGAACAAATATACCCACCGACTTTATGGTGGGACAGGACTTGGATTGTCTGTCTGTAAGTCGTTAGTTGAGCTGATGGGCGGCTATATCGAAGTAGATAGCCAAGTTGGTGTTGGGACGACCTTTAGAGTGTTATTGCCGCTACCCTGTATTGATATCAAAGATTATAAGACATGGCAAGCGGAAAATGACTTTACGGTAACATTTCCAAGCGATGAGTTGGTTGGTCATATCCTATTGGTTGAAGATGACAATGTGAATGCTATTATCGCTAAAAAGGCTCTTACTAATGGTGGTCATACGGTCACTCACGTCGATGATGGACAACAAGCAATCGAGATTTTTGCGTTATATCCTGATCGCTATGATGTTATTTTGATGGATCATCATATGCCGATTATGGATGGCGTACAGGCGACCATTAAGCTGCATGAGCTGTATGCGCCGCAAGATTTGCCGCCCATTATTGCCTTGACCGCCAATGCGATGGAGGGCGAGCGCAAAAAGTATCTCGATGTGGGTATGCAGGATTACTGTACCAAGCCCTTTAAACAAGAGCAGCTCAATGCGTTGGTGCAGTATTGGCTGATGCACAAGCAATCACTAGAAGAATAAGTGGCAATTTACGTGACTCCGTTATTATTTATAAATCATTAAAAAACAAGTCATAAAAAAAGCTTAACCCTCTATGAGCGGTTAAGCTTTTTTGCTATTACAGGGGTATACCAGATAGATGAAAGCTATCCGTTAATACCTTTAGTTAACACGCGTTTGATAATCGCCAGTACGCGTATCTACACGAACTACTTCACCTTGCTGTACAAATAACGGTACACGTACCACAGCACCAGTCTCTAGTGTTGCAGGCTTACCGCCACCACCTGAGGTATCACCGCGAACACCAGGATCGGTTTCGGTGATTTGTAATTCAACAAAGTTAGGCGGTGTTACTGAAAGAGGAGCACCGTTGAATAAAGTGATGGTACATAGTGCATTACTGTTTTCTTTTAGCCACTTTATTGAATCGCTCATCGCTGTTTTGTCCGCTTGAATCTGCTCAAAACTTTCAGGATGCATGAAATGCCAAAATTCACCATCGTTGTAGAGATAGTTCATTTCAGTATCCATAACATCAGCAGCTTCTAAGCTATCGCCTGACTTAAAGGTTTGTTCCAATACTTTACCACTACGAAGATTGCGTAATTTGACACGGTTGAAGGCTTGGCCTTTACCTGGTTTGACAAACTCGTTTTCAATAATGGCACAAGGGTTGCCATCGAGCATGACTTTGAGACCAGCTTTAAATTCATTGGTAGAAAAACTTGCCACAGAAGACTCCTAAGGGTTTATAAGTAACGGTTGTAGGTCGTGTATTGAACATTCGATATCAGACTTGCTGTGCCAGTCGCGATTGCTGCTTAAATGATGGACAGTACGCTTTGATAGGCGACGTCCTAACAGCGTATAATATCGGCTTTTGGGCACAGGTATTAGGTTGTCATGATAAACCATTTAATCACACAAAAAAACTGGCAAACGCAATTATCCGAAGCCATTACCTCTATTGATGAGCTGCTTGAGATATTACAGCTGCAATCACTGCGCTCCGAGGTCTATGTGCCTAAGCATTTTGAGCTGCGAGTACCGCGTGCCTTTGTGGCAAAAATGACCGTCGGCGATGCAAATGATCCTTTATTAAGACAGGTATTACCCAATCGAAAAGAGCAAATAGCAGTGACCGGCTATGTGAGCGATCCATTAGCGGAAAATTCTCACAATCCAGTCAAAGGCATGCTGCATAAATATCAATCAAGAGTACTGTTAACCATTACCGGTGCGTGCGCAATTCATTGCCGTTACTGCTTTCGTCAGCATTTTGACTACAGTGCCAATATGCCAACTGCCAGTGCAAAACAAGACATCATCGATTATATCAGCGCCCATCCTGAGATAAATGAGGTTATCTTAAGCGGTGGTGACCCATTAAATGTGACCAATAGGCGTCTATTTGCTTGGCTAGATACCTTGGAGGAGATTGAGCAACTGACCACTATTCGAATCCATACTCGGCTGCCACTCGTGATTCCAGGAAGGCTGGACGAGGTATTATTGGCACGTTTGGCACAGAGCCGCTGCCAAATCGTAATGGTCATTCATGGTAATCATGCTAATGAGATTGATGCGCTGACGGCAGAGTATTTACAACGCACTCGAGCAGCTGGGGTAACGTTATTAAATCAAGCGGTACTTTTAAGAGGTATCAATGACAGCGTCACTGCGCAAACGGCATTAAGTCAGCGTTTATTTGCCGCTGGCGTGTTACCTTATTATTTGCATGTATTAGATAAGGTGGCGGGCGCTGCTCACTTTGATAGTGATGAGCGCTTTGCAATCGAGCTTTACTGGTCATTACTGGCGAAGCTGCCGGGTTACCTAGTGCCTAAGCTGGTAAGAGAATTGCCCAACGAACCTTTTAAAGTACCAATTAATGTTTACAATATAAAGTAAGTTGTGCACTATGATGGGCTTAGTAATTTGTGCTTCTGTTATTTAAATATGATAGAAGTCAATAAAATAGTAATAGGGAAATGTTGTAATATCAATATTCTCTTTTAAGAATACAATCTTATATACGGACGAATAGCTTACGCGATTGCTAAGGACAGTAATGGTAAATTTATCGACGTTTCGAGAATACTTAGCCGCTGATCCCCCTTTGTTAGAGACTTATGCTAAGTCTGCAAATAGCGATGAGTCGCATCTGAATAAATGGGCAGAACTATTACCAGCGCATACAGAGGCGCAGCAAACCGAGCAAATAGAAAAGTTGTTGATAGAATTGCGTCTGACTAATATAGATGATAGGCAGCGTCTGACCTTGATTAGGATTGTCATTAACGCCGCCAACCCACTTATCGCAGCGCTGCGCCAACATTATATCTATGAGACAGGCGCTGTTAGTCAGGCTCAGCTTGCATACGTGGCGCAGGTAAAGTCGCTATACTATTCGATGGTTATGACCTATAACGGCGTGATACACCGCGAAATTGCCTTTTTAGAAGACAAGCAGCAACAACCCGCTAAAAGTCTGTGGCAGCGTCACTTTACCAGTGAGAGATCGTTACCCGTCACCTTAGCAATTGCTATTTATCAAACGCTGTTGATGTATCAAAAACTGCTGTTTGAGAACGCCATTTGCTATCAAAAGCTACCGTCTGATATATGGGCTAATATCAATCAGTTGTATCTTATCGCGTATCAGCAGCAAGCATCTGCTATTAATTTGAGTGGTTATATGACGACGCAGTCTGTTGATACTATCCATCACCTATATTGCCAACTATGCTTGCACCATTTGCTCAACGTACGGGCACTGCGTCGATCACATATTTTATTGCTACATCGTCTGCTGCCAGAGTGGGCAGAGCAGGTGGTCGCTACTATAGAGCCGCGCACGGCAACGCGCGTGTTCGTCAATCTACAGAGTAAAGAGCCGCCGACTTATCTGACCGCTCTTTCGGCTATCAATCCATATGAGGCACATCACACGTGCTTATTCATAGAGCTTGAACCTCTGGTTACGTACTTACAATCGTGCATTCAGACTCTAATCGATGCCGATAGGAGAGGGATTGAGTATTACCTGCTTAATACCGTCTCGATGGCGATAAGCTACCGGTATATTCAACCAAGGAGCGTGCTTTTTATCAATCATAGTGCAAAGCAAACGGCGACGATACTAATGGGCTTTAATGACATACATTATCGGATCAGTAACAACAAGAGCCTGAGTAGCCTAATAGAATCTAAAACATTATCAGAGCATCAGCAGCCGCTTTATGACACCTTACCAAAAAAAACGGCTACCCCTAAAGAGCTAACGGTCGAAATATTTGAGAGTGACGATCAGCAGTCACAGTTTCGTACTCTGCGACTACTGCCAGATTCAGATGAGCCAAATGAGACCCTAACAGCCGAATCTCTGCAAGGTCACAAAACGGCATCAGCCTATTCTGAATCAATGAGGAAAAATGTTCATATAACAATCGATAAAACCGATAATCTTGTCTCTATCGCACCGCCAATGCTACAGACGATGAGCCTTTTTTTACTGTGCCGACAGGATGCTACTATCTCGCCAATCTCGCATAAGTGGTCTATGGGAGTGGTACGTTGGCTAGATGTCGATAGCAAATTAGCCGAGCTTGAATGGCAAGTTCTTGGTCATAAGCTAGTAGCCTGCGGCATTCGCTTGCAAGACAGAGTGGAGCGTAGCTGGCATTATATGCCAGCCTTTGTGATTGGAGAAGATAAGCAGTTGCAAACGACTTATAGTCTGTTATTACCGCCTTCGCATTTTAAAACAGGCGATAAGGTTATGATGCGTATCAGTAAGCAACAAAAAACTCTGTGCTTAGGACGCAGGTTAATGACGAGCGATGAGTTTATTCAATATGAAGTGCTGCAAGCTTAATGGAATAAACCCATTGATTTGCACTATTTAACAATTGCTATAGTAAGTTAAGAAGCAGTCGATTCAATTATTGTTTATAATGACGACGACGCTATTTTTTGTATGCTGCTACTACTTTATACACATTGACCACAGGGCAGCGACGACTCATATCATTTTACAAGATTAAAAAAGGCTTTTTATGCGTACTCAGTCCATCTTAAACTTATTGGTTATCGATGATGATCAGCTTTATGCTGAGCGCCTCGTACACTTGCTAGGTTCTTACTATGACAGCGTAAATTTAGGTTTTTTGGATGATAAAGATGAGTTGCTAAAATCATTGCGTCAATCATGGGATGTGTTGGTTTTTGGTCAAGCGTACGATATGAATTTTACCGATGTGGTTGGTATTATTCAAGAGCAAAGTATTGATTTGCCATCGGTTTGTTTGATGAATAAAGACACTGTAGCCAATGCTCATAATGACGAAGGCTTGCCATCTATCGTGAATGGTACGATGGTTAAAGCACTCTGTGCAGAGCAAGAAATAGCAGTCATCATGGCTATTCGCTTGTTGCACGAAAACTTGCACAGTCGGCAACAGCTTAAGATATTACAATCTGTGCTCTCTGAGGCAGAACAGCGCGCAAACGTCCTGATTAAAAACTCAAAAAGCGCCGTCGCATACATTGATCAAGGTATTCATATCTTTGCCAATGATCCGTATCTGCAGTTATTTGGTTTTGAGGCGATGAATGACATTATCGGCATACCTGTGATTGACTTGATTGCAGGTGGTGATAATGTTAAAGCCTTTAAGCAGTTTTTGCGTCAGTTTGACAAAGGTGACCGGAAAGATGTTGAGTTTAACTTTGAGAGTCGACGTAAAGATGGTACTACCTTTGAGGCAAAATTACAGTTAGCCTCGGCAACCTTAGATGGTGAGCCAGTTACACAGATTATTATTCAACAAAATAATAGTAACAGTGCTGAGGTCGCCAAACGTTTGGCGGAGGCTGAACGTAAAGATAGTTTAACTGGCATTGATAATCGCCATAGCTTTGAAGAGCAGCTGACGGCAGCATATGAGCAGGCAAGAAAGGGGACTTTGACGGCGGCACTTTTGTATGTGCAACTCGATAATGTCGGCAAAATTAGAAGCAGTTTAGGTCTGCAAGGCATTGATAGTACCGTGAAACAAGTTGCTAATACCTTAGATAAGCTGGTAGTCGATGGTCATGTCAGCCGCTTTAGTGATACAGCATTCACTATTTTGGTAGAAAATCAGACGACAGCTGCGCTTGAAAAGCTGGCTGAGCAGATTGGTATGAGTATCAGTAAGATGCTTATTGAAGTGGATAAGCGTACAACCAGCACGACGGCAAGTATTGCTATTGTTAAAATTGAAAAAAACACCCCTGAGCCTAGAGTGCTACTTGAGCGCGCCATGGATGCCATCAATCAAATCATGATTGAAACCTCCAATCATGGCGGTCGCTATCATCTATATGATGCAAGTGAACACGCCAATAGTGACGATCATGCGCTAGCAGAATCTCTGGTCGATGCCATTACGAATAATCGCTTTGAGTTATTGTTCCAGCCAATATATGACATCAATAATGATCATAGTGACTTCTTTGAAGTATTCCTGCGGCTGCCGCTAGCAGATGCTGAGAATACCGTATTGACTCCAGATCAGTTTATGGCGGTTGCCAAATCTCATCAATTGTTAGAAAAAATAGATCGCTGGGTATTAATTAATGCCTGTAAGAGAATCAATGAAGTGCGTAAAATCCATCCAGAGGCGCGGTTACTGGTGCAGTTAACCAGTGCGTCTTTAATCGATAAAAAACTGCCCAGTGTTGCAAGCCAGCTCATCAATGCCATCGGTGGTAAAGTTGGGGCGTTGACACTGCAGTTCAATGAAAAAGACATCTCTGATTACTTAACGGTCGCAAAATCTCAGTTTGCCGCGCTCAATCAAATGAGCTGTCAGCTCGGCATCAATAATTTTGGCTCATCGGTAAAATCGGTAGAGCTTGCCAATTTCGTTCATCCTGACATGGTGCGCTTAGCCCGTAATTACGTCGAAGGGATTGATGCTGCTGACAATCTGGAAACGGTTAAATCGCTGATTGTTCGTACTAATGAGATTAACGTTGATGTACTGATGCCTTATATTGAAGATGCAGCCACTATGTCGGTTGCATGGAGTGTGGGTGCACGTTACTTACAAGGCTATTATCTAGAAGCGCCGAGTAACACCATCAAAGTCTCTAGCGAAAGTTAAGCCTTATTTTATCTGCATAAATACTTTATATCTCCTTTCTATATATAACTATCGATGTCCATCAATCGTTGCATAAAGTGACGATTGATGTAGACTCAGCCACAATCAACACCTCTCAATAAAAGATGACAACAACATGTCTATGGTCAATAAATATCAACTCGGTGCTATGCTTGCCGCCACTTTCTTTCTGAGTGCTTGTGAGCGTACGCCGCCAGATTATCGTACTCCTGTCACCCTACCGCTTTATACGGCAGGCGATGCGGATAATGGTGCGCTCATCTATCAGGATGCTTGTGGGCAGTGTCATCAGCTAAACCCTGGTCTCAATAAAAAAGGACCGCAGCTGATGAATATTTATGGCGCGTCGGCAGCACAGCTTACAGACTATACTTATAGTGAAGGGTTGGCAGCATCCGGTTGGGTATGGGATGCCGAAACGCTCGATACTTATATTGCCGATGCAGAAAAAGCCATGCCAGACTCTAAGATGCTATCAGACCCGATGCCCGATGCCAAAGAACGTGCTGATGTGATTGCCTATTTGTCTACCCTTCGCGCACCGGTGCCAACGGCTGATGATATAAAATAACGCCCGATTGAACCTGATTGTTACCCTAAAAAATGAGCTAAGAATCGATAATGAACCATACCGCTAACGACTATCGTCACAATCAGCAAAAAATTACTCAGTTAATGACGCAGTTAAATCAAATCGTATTGGACAAATCACAGGTGGTTAAGCTTGCGCTTAGCGGTATCTTGGCGGGTGGACATTTATTGTTGCAAGATTTACCGGGTATGGGTAAGACGACGTTGGCACAAGGGTTGGCGCAATTACTAGGGTTAAGCTTTAGCCGTGTGCAGTTTACCAATGATATGCTGCCTGCTGATATATTGGGTATGAGTATCTATGATCAAAGTAGAGGGCAGTTTGAGTTTCGCGCAGGTCCTATCTTTACTCAGTTGCTACTCGCTGATGAGATTAATCGCTCAAGCCCCAAGACCCAAAGTGCGTTACTTGAAGCAATGGAGGAGCGGCAAGTCACCCAAGATGGGCAAAGTTATCCCTTACCCAAGCCATTTTTTGTGATAGCAACTCAAAACCCTTTGCAGCAAGCGGGTGTCTACCCACTTCCTGAGTCGCAGCTAGATCGATTTTTATTGTGCTTATCGCTTGGTTATCCATCAGCTGCAGCAGAGCGAGCATTATTGAAAGGTCAAGATCGCCGCGAGCTTTTAAACAGTTTGGATGCGGTGCTTGATACGGAAGCCGTGTTGATGGCTCAGCAAGGTGTTAAGCAGGTTTATGTCGCCGATGTGGTATTGGATTACCTGCAAAGATTGGTCGAAAAAACACGGGCAAGCCAAGAGTATCATGGACTATCGCCGCGTGGTGTGCTGTCATTACAGCGTGCCGCACAAGCTTACGCCTATGTATCGGGACATATGGAAGTCACGCCTGAAGATATTCAAGCGGTGTTTGCAGCGGTCACGGATCATCGCCTCGGTCAGCGTTTTGTTCCCGCGCATGTGACTGGGGGAGTAGCGACGCAAACTATTGCACAGCGTATTTTGGCAGAAGTGGTTGTTATTGTTTGAACATTTTGTTCGCTCATAATAGATTCACTTCCAAAGCTGCTCGTTTATTATCGATAAAAGTATCAATTCTATGGTAAGGATAGGGTAGTCATGAGCCTTTTGCCAAAAGCCTTAACCGTACCAGCTACTTCTGCATTAAGCCGTTGGTTTGCCGCGCGGGCACCAAAAAGTGATAGCGCTGTACTCAATCTACGTAATGTCTATATATTTTTTAGCCATGAAGGCATGCTATTTGCGGTACTGCTTATAATTACTTTTATTGCCGGTATTAACTATGGCAATAACTTGGTACTGGGCTTGTGTTTTTATCT
>NZ_DATIRM010000039.1:0-1811 GCF_035469765.1 Psychrobacter sp. | reverse complement strand
AATGCTGCCTAGTTTTTTGCTGAAATACCAGCTGATAGGCAAACACAAAAGAAAACCTACGGCAATGACTATTCGAATATGAGCAATCTCATTAAACCCTATCACCAAGGCGGTAACCATAAGTACGCCGATGACGACGGTTAATGCAATGGTAAAAACTACAGAAAATAATGCCCAGTTCATAACTTATTCCTTACTTTTATTATGGGTATAACTACTTTATACACTAAATCCATACAAATAGTAAGGCTTTTCATATGGACGCCTAGCCCATTTATAGCAAGTGATTGATAATTAAAACCATGTTATGATTATTGATTTATTTTGCCGCTTTTTATTTTCTATAAATAACCATTGTTTGATGAATTTTATTGATATAAATCTATGCCAATTGCCTCGATTGCCTTCCCTATTCTGATCACTATCAGAACCTTTGACTGCTAAGCAGCATAAAAGCACTTAACTCAAAAAGAATAAACCGCATTTACCATCGCTCTACTTATGAATCTTCAACACCCTTAGCACGTTTGTGCTAAAATCGCTTGCAAAATTATTTTATCCAATACCATTCGCCAGTAAGGAGCCGCTGTGAGCCAGCCATTTCGCTCAGCCGATATTCGTCAAGCTTTTATCGATTTTTTCATAAGCAAACAGCACACCCCCGTCGCCTCATCGAGTTTGATTCCACACAATGACCCGACATTGCTATTTACCAATGCTGGTATGAATCAATTTAAAGAAACCTTTTTGGGCATGGAGCCACGTGACTATACGCGTGCAGTAACCTCGCAAAAATGCGTGCGTGCTGGTGGTAAACACAATGATTTAGACAATGTCGGTTATACAGCGCGTCATCATACGTTCTTTGAGATGCTTGGTAACTTCTCTTTTGGTGATTATTTTAAGCAAGCAGGGATTGGCTATATTTGGGAGTTTTTGACCTCAGATGAGTGGCTTGCGATTGATAAAAATCGCTTATATGTGACCATTTATGAGACCGATGACGAAGCTTTTGATATTTGGCATAAAGACATCGGTATTCCAAGTGAGCGTATCATCCGTATTGGTGATAATAAAGGCGCGCCTTACGCGTCAGATAACTTTTGGACAATGGGTGATACTGGTCCTTGTGGTCCTTGTACCGAAGTTTTTTATGATCATGGCGCAGATATCGAAGGCGGCCTGCCGGGTACGCCTGAAGAAGACGGCGACCGTTATATTGAAATTTGGAACTGCGTCTTTATGCAGTTTAACCGTCAAAAAGACGGCACTATGCTACCGCTACCAGCCCCAAGTGTTGATACTGGCATGGGGCTTGAGCGTATCAGTGCCATTATGCAAGGCGTACATGGCAACTACGAGATAGATTTATTTGTCCATTTAATGGATGCTGCTGCTGAAATTTTAGACATTGACAATCATCAACAATCATCGTTAAAAGTCATCGCCGACCATATACGTGCGGTTGCGTTTTTGATTGCTGATGGCGTTACCCCAAGCAATGAAGGTCGCGGTTATGTACTGCGCCGTGTTATCCGCCGTGCGGTACGTCATGGTAATAAGCTTGGCGCAGATAGTGATTTCTTTTATAAAATGGTCGCGCCGTTGGTTGCTGAGATGGGCACCGCCTACCCTGAGCTAAAAGACAAGCAAAGTGTTATTGAAAACGCTATTCAAAAAGAAGAAGCGCAGTTCGCTAAAACTCTAGCACAAGGCTTACGTTTACTTGCCAGCGAGCTTGAAGGTCTAAAAGAAGGCGACGTACTCTCTGGTGAAGCAGCCTTTAAGCTTTATGATACCTATGGCTTCCC
>NZ_DATIRM010000038.1:0-3117 GCF_035469765.1 Psychrobacter sp. | reverse complement strand
GGGGCGTGAACTTTTTTGCGGATTGATATGACCAGCGACTGAGGTGCCGCCGCCAAAAGGAATGACAATAAGATCATACTCGCTTGCTAGTTTTAATAAGGTTTCGATATCAGCGGTCGATTCAGGGAAAGCGATGCCATCAGGAAAGACTTCAAAGTCGCCACCATGCATGGCTATCCAGTCGGGAAAGCTTTGACCGCGAGCATGTCTGAGTCTAACTTCTTTATCGATAGAGACGATATCAAGCTCAGTGATGGTAGCAGGTAAGCGTGATTTTGGTACGGTTTTGAGCACCTTTTGTAAGCTAACAGAAGAGAGTTTTTTGGTTTTTCCGATATGCGATTTAATCAATTTTGCGCCATGTGGCGAGACTTTTTTATTGATACTAACATTGCCCCAACCATTCCAGCGCGTCTGTTCTATAGGTATATTGACGGGTGTAATGACAGACATATTGCTTTTTGAGCCAGTATCTAAACGGTTAGTATCAATAGCAGAGTTCACTACCGCAGAGGCAGATTTAGTCGTTTTACGCATAAGAGATTTAATTTTGCTCATAGTGGAGTTAACCTATCTATTTATAATCACGGTTTGAGTGTCGCTACTGTGGCTATCTAATTGTCCATAATTAGGCAATGATGGCATACTTCTTTATCGAATTAGCATATCACAAACTATCTGATTATTTGATACATACTAAACATTAGTAAGATAAGTTAAAAATAGTCACCAATAAACGCATATCTAACCGCCATCAATGCGCCTAAACTTGTTAAAATAGCGTACCAATTTATTTATTGATGGACACCCATTTATGACAACCGCCACTACGCCAAGCGCTGCCACTCCCGCAATGCCTATTATAAAAGCAGACCGCATCTTAATTCTCGATTTTGGCTCGCAGTACAGCCAGCTTATCGCCCGCCGTGTACGTGATTCAGGCGTATTCTGTGAGATGTTCCCATACGATATCGACACCCAGCGCATCATTGATTTTGGCGCAAAAGGTATTATCTTATCTGGTGGTCCTGAGAGCGTCCATGCTGATAACAGCCCACGCATTAATGATGCTGTATTTGAGCTTGGCGTACCTGTACTTGGTATCTGCTACGGTATGCAAGCGATGGCAGAACGCTTCGGTGGTAAAGTTCATGCCAGTGATATCCATGAGTTTGGCGCGGCAACCATCAATATCGATGGTAAATCGATGCTAACCGATGGCATTGAAGATGCTGCAGCTAAGTTAAATGTCTGGATGAGTCATGGCGATAAAGTGGTCGATGCCCCACAAGGCTTCGATATCGTCGCCAGTACGCCAAGCTGCCCGATTGCTATTATGGCTGATGATTCGCGCCATTATTATGGTCTCCAGTTCCATCCTGAAGTTACGCATACCTTGCAAGGTGAGGCATTACTAGGACGTTTCGTCCATAAGATCTGTGGCTGCGCGGGTAACTGGACGCCTGATAACATCATCGATATGCGTATTGAACAGCTGAAAAAGCAAATCGGTGACAAGCAAGTATTGTTAGGTTTGTCAGGTGGCGTAGATAGCTCAGTCGTCGCGGCATTATTGCATAAAGCCATCGGCGACCAATTAACTTGTGTATTTGTCGATACTGGTCTGCTCCGTCTGCATGAAGGCGACCAAGTGATGCAAATTTTCGCAGAAAACATGGGCGTAAAAGTGATTCGTGTTGATGCTGAAGAGTTATTCTTAACGGCATTGGCTGGCGAGTCTGACCCTGAAGCCAAGCGTAAAATCATCGGTAAAACCTTTATCGATGTATTTGCTAATAGTGCTCGTGAAGTGAGTGAGCAAAGTGATGGTAAAGTCATCGAATTCTTGGCGCAAGGTACGATTTATCCGGACGTGATTGAATCTGCTAAGTCGCATCAAGGTAAAGCCCATGTCATTAAGAGCCATCATAACGTTGGTGGTTTGCCAGATGATTTGGCGTTTGAATTGGTTGAGCCGTTACGTGATTTGTTTAAAGATGAAGTGCGTAAGCTGGGTATCACCCTTGGCTTGCCTGCGAAGATGATCAACCGTCATCCGTTCCCAGGACCAGGTTTGGGCGTGCGTATCTTGGGCGAAGTGACCAAAGAGTTTGCTGATATCCTGCGTTCTGCTGATGCGATCTTTATGGAAGAGCTTGAGCGTTCAGGATGGTATGAGAAGACCGCGCAAGCATTTGCGGTATTCCAACCGATCAAATCGGTCGGCGTGGTCGGTGATGCTCGCCGCTATGCGTGGGTAATTGCGCTACGTGCGGTTGAGACTGTGGACTTTATGACCGCGCGCTTTGCGCATCTGCCATATGATTTGATTGAGACGGTATCGAATCGCATCATGAATGAAATCGCTGAGGTGTCACGCGTGACTTATGATGTGTCAAGCAAGCCACCTGCGACGATTGAGTGGGAATAATCTCTACTTAGTTTGAAAACTATAAAGGAGTAACAGATTATGAAACTGATTCACGTAGGACAAAACGAGTGGATGTTTGAAGATGACGCTAGCAATAAGTTGGGTGATAATAGATCAAATGCGCTTGGCGCTGGTAGGACTCTTAATATTAAAGTAAAAGCCTTTGTGGATGCCGAGGTGAAAAAGGGTCGTGATATCAATGACGTTATGAATGAGGTCATGGAAAAGTTTCAAGACGAGATTATGAAAGACTTTGATGAACAGCCACCTACCTCATTCCAAGTCATTCAAATGACTTTGCAGAGTGATGGTTATGAAGCGGCACGCGATGTGGCACAGTTTTTAGTTTTAGAAAATCTAGATGATCCAGATGCTTATTTTAACTTAGCGTTTTTGTGCGAAGAGTACGGTGATAGCTTTTTAGCATTGCTCAGCAGTCGTGAATGCATGCGCTTGTATCTAAAATATTTTCCCTCAAAATTTGACTGGCAAAAAAGTAAGCTGCCTTGGGGAATTATGGAGAATCGTCCCTTTTTACGCGCTTTGTTTCAGTTAGCCAATGTCTATGCCGATAATATGTGTTTTGAGCAGGCGTGTGAACAGGGAGAAAAGCTAATACAAGTTTGCCCTAATGATAATTTAGGCATTCGTGAATGGTTGGTGGAGTGGTATATGTTCACTGAAGA
>NZ_DATIRM010000037.1:0-3742 GCF_035469765.1 Psychrobacter sp. | reverse complement strand
GCAGAAGACGCCGATGCCAATTTTGTAGATATTGAGATTGCTGATGTAGATACCACTCAATCCTTTGCCAAACGCTCATTTATCGATGTGCAAGTTTGCCGCTATTTGCTGGTGCCAGTGACTGATACCCTGATGCATCCTGCCAAAAAAACTGCAGCAGCACACATTATTGATGACCAATTGACCACGCGCTTGCGTCACGACTTGACTGAAGCCTATAAAAACGCTCAAAGTGCAGTCGTAGGCGATTATTTGGATGTCGTCGATTGTCATATCTTATCGGTTGGTCATATGCTGCGTACTCATAAGCTTGCCTGCTTTGATATGGACTCTACGTTGATTGAACAAGAAGTCATCGTTGAGCTGGCAAAAACGGCAGGAATTGGCGAGCAAGTAGAAACTATCACTGAAGCGACTATGCGTGGTGAGATGGATTTTGATGAGTCTTTTGCACAGCGCGTGGCGTTATTACAAGGCATTCCGACCAGTGTGCTTGATGAAATTTGCAGTCGCTTAACTTTATCAACAGGCACTCGTGCTACCATTAGCGCTTTCAAAGCTTTGGGCTACCATACGGTACTGGTGTCAGGCGGGTTTACCTATTTTGCTCGCTATATCGCGGAGCAACTGGGTATCGATGAGGTACATGCAAACTCATTAGATATTGAAGAGGGTGAAGTCACCGGTCATATCCAACTCCCTATCGTTAATGGTGCCAAAAAAGCCGCTATCGTTGCGCATACGGCTGAGCGCTTAGGTATTGCCATGTCGCAAGTGATCTGTGTCGGTGATGGCGCTAATGACTTGCCAATGATGGCACTGGCTGATTTGGGCGTGGCTTTTAATGCCAAACCTATTGTACAAGCGCGCGCTGATGCCGCCATCAATGTCACAGGGCTTGAAGGGGTACTATATGCCCTAGGTTATCCGGCATTTGCACGTAGCAATGGACGTAATAGAATTTAGATATTCATAATCTACCTCAAACTAAAAGCTGGGCTAACATATTCTGATTGGTCCAGCTTTTTTGCTTTATTCTCTGCTTTACAGCGTTTTTTGGCGCTACTATACTGCCATTCGCTATTGTTACTTTTATCTTATCTAATAATTTTATCTTGTCCAATAAAAAGGATCGTCCATGACGGCATCACAATCACCGCGGCCAGATGCGCCGTCATCTTCTACCCAGTTAAATAGTCAGCCTATAGTTGGCGAGAGCAGCCCTATTTATGACGACAGTCCCAAGCAATTGCTAGGTGTCTATGTTCGAGGCTTGGCAATGGGCGCGGCTGATATTGTACCGGGTGTCTCTGGTGGTACGATTGCGCTGATTGCCGGTATTTATGAGCGCCTCATTAACGCCTTAAGCAGTGTAGGTCCCAATCTTTGGCAAGTCTTTCGCCAAGAAGGTGGTATCCAAGGTTTAATAGCGGTATGGCGACAAGTTGATGCTACTTTTTTATTGTGCTTATTGATGGGTATCGCCACAAGTCTTGTAACGTTAGCTGGTACAATTAAGCATTTATTAGACAATCAACCTTTGATGATTTGGTCATTCTTTTTTGGTTTGGTCATCACCACTGTTTTTCTTTTATTAACTGAGATTAAGCGCTGGAATATCGGGCGAGCGCTATTGTTCCTACTTGGAATAGCCAGTGCCGTTATTATTAGCAGCTTGCCTTTGATGAACACCACGCCAAGTTTGCCCTATCTTTTCTTTGCTGGCGCTATCGCTATTTGTGCGATGATATTACCTGGCATTTCAGGATCCTTTATTTTATTGTTGATGGGTGCTTATGATACGGTGCTAGAAGCCGTTCATACTTTAAACTTTACCATTATCTTTACATTGGTGGCTGGTATGGCGACGGGATTATTGCTCTTTACCCGTGTGCTAAAATGGTTATTGTCCCGTTATTATCAAGCGACTTTAGCATTGCTGATCGGCTTTATCGCAGGCTCATTGGTCAAAGTCTGGCCGTGGAAAACCGATGCGCTAGGGACATTAAATAGTGAAGCCATCCATAACGTCATGCCATGGCACTACCCTACTGGCGCACAGTGGTTAACGACCTTAAGCTTAATGCTACTGGGCGCCATTCTCGTGACCGCTTTATCGCTTTGGGGTCATCGTAGCCCTCGCCCTTAATGCCTATCTACTCTTACTATTAAATAGAACCATCAAAAAAGCGCCTTAATATTGGCGCTTTTTTTGATGTCTGCGATTGCAAAATTTACCATTTATTTTGCTCAATACTTTTAAAAAATCAAACGTCAGCTGTTGTCGCAAAGTCACCTTCAGAGTCTTTAGCTTTGCGCTACAAACTTCCATAATGACCTTGTTGGAATTCACCTTATGAAGAGCGAGATGAACAATGTTATTAACAATATTTTCTACGTTTGGTAGCGAGGCGTTGAGCACCAGTGCCATATTGGGCTATGGTTTATTTTTAAGTGCAATAGTGTTCATTGCTTTGTCGGCGCAACGTTGGTTGCTCTGGTATCTGTTTGGCGGTATGGGCTACTGGTTAGCGGTTGAAATCATTCACAGTTTAGTGAGCCATTGGTTCATATTGTCAGAATGGCACAATTACGTGGTTGCCATGGGTATCAGTTGGCTGCCTCTAGGTGCTTGGGTCTTGTATCGAGCGCTGCGCTATGAGGATGTAAGTCGGCGTATGATTCAAGAACGTGAGCGGCAGGCGGCGCGCTATATAGAGCACACGCCTGTTTATGATGACGACTATCAGCCACGCTTTTATTAAACCTATCCTATGATATTGCTGTTATTGAATGTTACAAGATACTTAAGGCTCTCTACATAACTCCTAGAGAATTTATACCTAGCAATCGTTTATAATTTACTTATATATTTGTCACAAAAATTGTTATAAAGTACGCTTTATTTTGCGTCTCATTTTTTAGGAGTTTGTTTATGTTTACTGTTCCTGTATTAGATATTAAGTCTGACCCGTTAGACGTGCTATTGGCAGTGATTGGCTATCGCTTATCGATGCTTGCTGATAGTGACAATGAAGATGTCAAAGCACTACTTGCAGATCGTAAAGTCACAATTGAGCTTGCCAGTACTGAAGCTGATGTGGCGCGTTATTATAGCTTTGATAATGGTGAGTTTAGCCAACATAGTGGTCATGCCAAAGCAGCCGATTTGACCATCAACTTTAAAGACTCTATGACAGGCGTCAAGCTTTTGACCAAAGGCAGCTTGCCCGCCTTTATGACTGCTGTACAAGAAGGCAACTTAAGCATCGAAGGTGATTACAGCTTGATGATGTGGTTTAATAAGCTTGCCAAGCATATCGTACCGACCATTCCAGAAGAATGCAAACCTTACATCCAAAAAGCCAAGCCTTACGCTTATAAAGCACAGAAATTCGCCAACCATTGGGTCGGCGTTGCTAAGCACAAGTTGGGTAAATAACTGAGCAACTTGGATAAGTAGCTAACTAACATCTATTTAGCTATTTAGCAGGTTCTGATTTTCTAAAAAGGTTGCGCTATACTAGAGCGCAACCTTTTTTTATTGTAGATTGTATTTATAAAAAATTAAAACAGATGAGCGATATCCGATGTTTACCGTCTATGTTCATGCCTAATATCATTATAAAAGGATTTATATTATGTCAGCACTGCTCAATATCACAGAGCCGAATACTAATACTAATAGCAGTGACAACGATTTTTTAGCTTCATTAACGACTGATGCCACAAAAAAATACAG
>NZ_DATIRM010000036.1:0-14764 GCF_035469765.1 Psychrobacter sp. | reverse complement strand
CCGCAAACCAATACCTGACCACCTTTTTCGATAAAGGCTTCTAGCAATTCGCCAGCAGGTTCAAAGGGATCGCCAATGTCGACGTTATCTAAAGCATTTGGCAATGCCAAGTATACCGCGTCCACCATCAATATGACTGATGCAGAGTGCCCTTTTTTCAGCGCCACACCCGCCATGGTAAAGGCTAAGGTGATTTTACTTGGGTTTGAGTCACTATTATCAAACAGCGTACCGACATAATCCGTATTATTAACCATATTATTTTCCTTATTAGACTGTTTTTAATTAGATAGTATTCAGTTGAGTATAAAACTCACTACTATGCTAACATTGATTATATGTATTTATATAATGTCTTGTTAGTAAATAGTACCCATAAGGTTGCTGGGTTGTGACTTATGAATAAAGTTAAATAATAAATTCTAAGATTGCGGCGGCCACGGACGGTCGGCATCACTGACAATCCATTCTGCTACATAGCCAGTCGGTGGTAACTGCCAATCTGCTTGATTTAGTGCTGCTAGTACTCGTGCGGTCTCGATCACTTTACCCCCTTCGGTGACGCCTGTACGTAGTAGAGCCGACGAGCAAGGCTTACCTTTTACCCACATTGATTGCTCAATATATATCCAGCGCGTATCGATACCGACGATTTTGGTCTTCATAGTGACCTTTTCAAAAGCACGAATCCTTCTGCGATATTGAATGGTACTGCCAGCGACCACCAAGCCCCAACGCTGTTTGAGCAGTTGGCTGCCAAGACCGCTACGTACCGCAAAATCCATACGCCCCAAATCATACAGCGTGAATACACGACCATTATTCATCTCTAAGAAATTATCAATGTCTGTCAGGCGACAACGGAAGGTAATCTCACTGCTATCTTTAAATGTTAATGTATTGCCTTTTTTTACTTCTAGCGCGGCACGGGCGATGGTACTGGCATAACGGATAAATGGATACATAAAGTAGTCTCAAAAGGTAAAGTTAGTATTTTTATTTTAGGGTTTATTTGAGGCTACGCCGATATGATTAAAATAGGCGCTAACGGTTTCGGGTATCCAGTTGATATCAAATCTTGATTTTTTATAAAGATGAGGTGACTTGTCTTTATCAGAGCGATAACGAATAAAGCCTACATGCCCGCCATGCTCAGTGTCTAAAATAGTGACACTGTCAGATACATCGTTTGGTGTGGCGGTAAAACCAAGGAAAGGATCGTCTTTGGCGCTAATGAGTAATAAAGGCTTCGTCACTTTTATCAAATAAGGAAGGGCTGATGAGGCTTGATAGTAGTGATTGTTAGAGCGATAGCCATGACGTGGGGCGGTAAAAATATCATCAAAGTCACTGATGCGATTGACCGCTTTGATCGATTCGATCTCATCTTTAGTAATGTCATTAGCTAAGGCTTTTTTGATAATAGGGTTGAGCAAATAAGGGGTATAAATTCGATGGCTCAAAAAGCTGTGCATACTAAGAGCAGCCGATGACATATCGACGGGAGCGGAGATGACCGCAGCGCCGTCGCATAGCGATTCATTACCATATTCGCCCATATACTTTGCCAACGCATTACCACCAAGTGATACCCCAACCGCATAAATATTGGCGTATTGTTGACTTAGATTTTGCAGCGCGTGATGCACTTCATCGGTATCACCAGCATTATAAAAAACTCTACCATTAGCAGGAATGCCGCCGCAACTGCGAAAGTGAGCGACGACGAAATGCCAGCCTTGCGCGTGCATCTGATACGCCAAAGCGCGCGCATAATGGCTGTCGCTACTGCCTTCCATGCCGTGGAATAGCACGATTAAAGGTGTTTGCTCAAGCTCACCGCTTTCTGCATGTTGTACAGGGTAGGCATCATAAAAGTCATAAGCGATATCTGTTTCGGCAAGCGAGTCTTGTTTGATAACACGGCGATAAGTAGGCGTTTTTGGCGCAAAAAACTTGGGTAAAATACTTTGTAGATGGGGATTGGTCAGCCAAAATGGTGGTTTAAAGGGGGCAGGCGCGAATGGCTTGGTTGCTGTTGAAGTTGACATAGTAGTGTCTTATATAATGGGTGTTGAAAATCGTTGTTAATAATCAGTGCTTTATCATACCCACGGTCGTTATCAAAACCAATGATTTTCAGTGAACGCATGGTTACTCATTCTCTTTTTCCGAATCATCTAATACGCGCCCGTTCATCGCAAGGCGTTCTTTTAAGTTATTGATATCTGCTTCAGCCAGCGTCACGGTCAAAGTCACTTGCTTACTATAAGCAACCTCATCGATGCTACCACCCAAACTATCAACGACATAGCGACACTGGGCTTCGGTCGCAAACTCTGCCAATATCTGTACTTGCGCCATCGGTACATAGGGCAGCAATATCATCTCATCGACTGCAGCTTGCGCAGAGCCTGCATAGGCACGGGTCAAACCGCCAGCGCCCAGTTTGATGCCACCAAAATAACGTACGACGATAATAATGACGTTACCGATAGATTTGTGCTGTAAGACATTTAATATCGGTCGTCCTGCGGTACCATTTGGCTCACCATCATCATCAAAGCCTGCACTGGTGGTGTTATTAGGGTCACCAATGATGTATGCCCAGCAGTGATGGCGTGCATCAGCATATTTCTCGCGCAGTTGTTCCACGTGAAACATCGCTTCTTCACGTGAATTAACTGGATAAGCGTAAGCTATAAACTCGGATTTTTTAATTTCTAAGCGGGCAGTGACTGCTTGTTTTAGCGTTTGATAACTCATATTTCATCAGGTCTGGGTTGGATATGGTAAACTTGTCTAACTGTCACTGTCGTCCGTATTTGGCGCAGTGTCTCTATATTTTTCATTATAGTACCACTTCTAAGCAGTGAAGATAGCCAGCAACCGACGTGCAAGCGCTTACGTTTGATGTCTTATGTGCTAGGCTGCTGACTGCGAGTGTGTATCCCAAAACGAATGGTAGGCAATATATGCGTCTAGATAAATTTTTGAGTAAAGCCACTGAGCTATCACGTAAAGAATCCAAAAAAATTCTGCACGCTGGTGAAGTGACGGTAAATGAGCAAGTCATCAAAGACCCAGGTGTACACGTTGATGTGGTCAATGATGATGTGATTTGGGCAGGCGAGCCATTATCGGTCGCGGCGGGCAGTCGCTATATTTTACTTCATAAGCCTGAAGGCTTTGAATGTACGCTTAAAGTGAAAGAACATCCTATCGTCACTGAGCTGATTGCAGTGCCAGAACTTGGTAGCTTGCGCATTGCAGGGCGTCTTGATGTTGATACGACCGGCGCGCTATTGATTAGTGATGATGGTAAATGGTTGCACCGTGTTACCAGTCCTAAGCATGAACATGCCAAAATCTATGAGCTGACCTTAGCTGATCCGATGGATGCAGCGGCGCAAGCCAATGCCGTAGAAGAAGTCGCGCAAGGTATCTTATTAGAAGGCGACCATGAAGAAACGAAACCTGCTGTTCTCGAATTCATTGACGAGACTCATGCACGTTTGACGCTTGAGCAAGGTAAATACCATCAAGTAAAACGTATGATGGGTTACTTTGGCAATAGAGTGGTTGAGCTACATCGTGCCAGTGTCGGACATATTACTTTAGAAGGGCTAGAGAAAGGTGACAGTCGCTTTTTAACACCTGAGGAAGTGGCTAAGTTCTAGGATTTTTATTTTAAAATAAACTAGGGTGTGTCATCAATTAGCAGCCACTCAATAGTGAGCTGCTTTTTGTTGCCTACTATTTTTGTCAGTTATAGTCAGGGAAAAGCAATATCGATACATAACGTACTGCTGATATCAATTTTTCTTGCTTGCTGTGCCTACGCAGACAGAGGCTGCAAAAAATTGATACCAGCAGTACAGTAGCGTTTTTTAAGGTATTTTAACTATAGTCTTACAATCTGCTTGTGTTGCCTATCTCTTAAAGCTCAGTAGCAGTTTTGCAAAATTAAACCGTTAAGCCTTTGCAAAAACCTTCCTTATGTTACAGTCTGCTTATCTTTTTAATCTATATTTTTAAATAATGTTATTTACTGCTCTTCGGTTAAACATTGATGGGTAAATAACAATCATTATTAAAAACCAGATAGGACTGTCTTTGTGAAATTCGCTATATTAAAATCTGCAAGCTTGACGGGTATTGTGTTATTGGCAACCACCGCTTGTGCACAGCCAAACGCTACTGATATGACCAATAAAGCTGGGCAACAAAGCGGTGCGCAACTTCAAAGTAAGCAAGTTGCTGGCACAGTAAGCAAGTCGTCTGTCGATAGCCGTCTACGGCAAGTGCTGGCGCAGGCTGGCATCAAAACTCAGATACTCTCTATCGTGCCATCCAATTTACCCAATATGTATCAAGTCAATTTGGCGGAACAGCTGCCACTGCATATCACTGCAGATGGTAAGTATGTCATTCAAGGCGAGCTGCAAAAAAATCCAAGCAAGCGGATAGTGACCAAAACGCCAGCGCGTAGCACCAGCGCGCAAATAGGTAAGCCTGTCAGTGCCAGTATGAAATCTGACATATTGGCAAATATGGGCGCGCTTAAAAACATGAGTACTAAAACGCCTTTCTTTTATACTGCAGTACCGGGTGTGATTTGGGGTGCTACCTTAGAGGGCGTGCCGTTCTTACTATCAGATGATGCGCAGTATATTACGGACGGCGAGATATCAGTGATCGAGAATGGTCAGTTTATCGGACTTGATGCAACGTTTGAAAAGCTTAAAAATCAGTCTGTCCTTTCTACATTAGATACCAAGCAGCTGATTACTTATCCAGCTACCAGTGCTGAAAAAGCGGTTATTTATGTCGCAACGGATGTCAACTGTCCTTATTGCCGCAGATTGCACAAGCAGATGCCGATGCTTAATGCTACAGGCGTGACGATAAAAGCCATTGGCTATCCGATCTATGAAGAGTCGCCTGAGCAAATGCGCGGCATATGGTGCCAAGGTAATGAGGACAGTCGTCGTAAAGCACTTGATCAAGCGATGCTACATGGCAAGATGACGCCTGCGCCTGCAAGTTGCAAAACTGATGATGTGGCAGGCAATCGCGAAAAAGCTGCAGGTTTAGCCGTCATAGCAACCCCTGCTATTTATCGTGAAGATGGTGTATTGTTTCAAGCGAGCTTTGAGAGTCCTGAGTTTTTAGAATTCTTAGGAGTAGAGTAGGTCGCTAAGACTGTTATAGTGTGATATTTATACAATGGCTATAATATATAGCATAATGAAGAATGATTAAAAAACCGCCCCATGAACAAGCTCATAGGACGGTTTTTTTCGTTTAAAAGTTGATGATAGCAAGTCTATTGTGGCAACACGATATCGACGATTTTCCAATCAATCAAGCCTTGACGCTGCATCTCTATAGTTAAAGGATAGCCTTTAACCTGACCGCTGATGGTAAAGCAGTTGATGCCGCAATAACTTAATTTGGGCTTATCACTATCAGTCCCTTGGGTTGCCTGCTGTTCAAGCTCATCGGCTTGTTTTTCCATGATTTGCTGCATCTGATTTTTGACCACGGCATCAACATCACCGCGATGAATAATCAGATTTTGGATGAGATTTTTTAAATCCACTTGATTACTAGCGATTGCCCATGCGGCGGCAAGCTCTTTGGTGGCAGTATTGGCTTGACCTT
This sequence comes from Psychrobacter sp., assembly GCF_035469765.1. GTDB lineage: Bacteria > Pseudomonadota > Gammaproteobacteria > Pseudomonadales > Moraxellaceae > Psychrobacter. Next base: position 9,097 of record NZ_DATIRM010000036.1, on the reverse strand, counting down.
GGGTATCGATGACTTTTTCGATATTTTGCGGTGTGATGGCACCAGCGACTGCTTGCATAATAAAACTGTTAGCCGCCTCTTTTAATGGCTCGCCGCCAAGCTCAGCAACCAATGGGTATTTTGTCATGGTTACAGAAAATTGCTCAGTGAGTTGGTTTTGGATACTTGGGCGCACTTGTTCATAGTCGATAGCTGCCGCAATGGTTGCACCATCTTTGGCATCGTAAGCATTTTTAAGCTGATACGCACTGTAATAGGGCGAGCCTGCATAGACAGTGACGGCAATGACAATCAACAACACAATCAGCTTTTTCATAAAAATCGATACCTTATTGCAAGCGTAATGGCTATTAAACAGTTATGAGCATAAAACTAGATAACAGTATTAAGTAGCCATGAATATGGCGATAAATATTAGCATGGCTTAGCGCTCTAACGGTATAAAAACCTTTGTTTATTCCTTAACACAACCTCTTTTAATCCCCACTAAAGAGTCTAATTAATACTTTGTGCCGCTTGCAACTTGATAAATGATGCTGCCATCTCCATAAATAGCGCAAACTTTTAATAATTGATTTGACTAAGCAGCACCCCACCGTATTCGCTAGCAAATTTATACGATTGTCATCATCACTATTTATAATCCGCTATGTTTCATGTGAAACCTTTAGGATAATGATGGACGTTATTTAGACAATCGCTGATTGTGTTAAGGCATTGCTTTGATGAATTGGACTGTGATTCAAACACGCGGTGGACTGTGAAGACGATAGGAGAGCCTATGAGTAAGCGCGATTTTTATGAAATACTAGGTGTCAGTAAGACCGCTGATAGTAAAGAGATCAAGCGAGCCTACCGCAAGCTTGCCATGAAATATCATCCAGACCGTAACTCTGAAGACCCAGATGCTGACGATAAGTTTAAAGAAGCATCGATGGCCTATGAAGTATTGAGTAGCGAAGAAAAACGCTCAGCGTATGACCGTATGGGTCATGCTGCTTTTGAAAGCGGCATGGGCGGTGGCGGTTTCGGCGGTGGCGGTAGTGGCAACTTCCAAGATATCTTTGGCGATATCTTTGGTAACTTTGGCGATATCTTTGGTCAATCACGTGGCGGCGGCGGACGTTCGCGTCGCGGCTCAGACTTGCGTTATGTGATTGAGCTGACTTTAGAAGAAGCGGTACGCGGCTGCAAAAAAGAAATCAGCTTTACGGCTCCTGCGCCTTGCGATACCTGTAATGGTAAAGGCGCAAAAAATGCCTCTGATATCGTGACTTGCCAAACCTGTCATGGTCAAGGTCAAGTCCGTATGCAACAAGGCTTCTTTGCCGTTCAACAGGCCTGCCCACATTGTGGCGGTACTGGTAAACAAATTAAAAACCCTTGTTCTGACTGTCATGGCAATGGCGTCAAAGACAAATCACGCACGCTAGAAGTTTCTATTCCAGCAGGTGTTGATGATGGTGACCGTGTGCGCTTAGCCGGAGAAGGCGAAGCAGGCGGTGCTGGCGTACAAAACGGTGACTTATACGTCGAGGTACGTGTCAAAGCGCACAACGTCTTTACGCGTCAAGGTGCCGATCTGTATATGGATGTGCCGGTTAGCATTACTGATGCAGCATTAGGTAAAGAAGTGGAAATCCCAACCTTAGATGGCAAAGTCAAAATCAAAGTCGCCGAAGGGACACAAAGTGGTAAATTGCTGCGTGTACGCGGTAGAGGCGTGACGCCAGTACGTACCACGATGAAAGGCGACTTGATTTGCCGTGTGGTTATCGAAACGCCAGTGAATCTTACTCGTGAGCAAAAAGATTTGCTACGTCAATTCCAAGATACGCTTGATGGTGATAGCAAACATCAGCAGTCGCCACATAAAAAATCTTTCTTTAAAAAGATTGGTGATTTGTTTGATTGATAACTTAACTTGATTGTTTGAGTTGTTTTAAGACCTATTGTTTCACGTGAAACAATAGGTCTTTTTGTTGATGCTATAAAAAACCATTCATGGGCTGATTTTTGCTAAACTTAGCTGAATAAATTTAAAAATCAACGTGGCAAAAAATAAAGAATTTAGGATAATAATATGAGTCAGCAAGAGAATAAAAAAATTATTAATGTCGGTGTCATCGGTGCAGGCGGTCGTATGGGGCGTATGTTGGTTGAAGCAGTACAACAAAATCCGCAAACAAGATTAACTGCAGCGATTGAGCGTCAAGGCTCAAGCCTTGTTGGTGCGGATGCGGGTGAAGTTGCTGCGGTCGGTCGATTGGATGTGCAAATAGTTGATGATTTACAGTCAGTGATTAATAAGATTGATGTATTAATAGATTTTAGCCTGCCTGATGCAACCGAGCAAAATATGCAAGTCTGTGCAGCACACAATGTCGCGATGGTCATCGGCACGACGGGATTTAATGAGCAGCAAGAGCAAGTCCTAGCAACAGCCAGTGAGCAAGTGGCTATCGTTTATGCGGGTAACTATTCAACAGGCGTTAATTTATCATTGAAATTGCTTGGTATGGCTGCCAAAGCCTTTGGCACCGACGCTGATGTCGAAGTTATTGAAGCGCATCATAAGCACAAAATCGATGCGCCATCGGGTACTGCTTATATGATGGCAGAAGCTGTGGCAGAAGCACGTGGACAGAACCTAAAAGACGTCGCTGTCTATGGTCGTGAAGGACAAACTGGCGCGCGCGAAGCAGGTACGATTGGTATTCATGCGATTCGTGGCGGTGAAATCATCGGCGATCATACTGTGATGTTTATTGCGGATGGCGAAGTCGTTGAAATTACCCATCGCGCGCGCGCACGGATGACTTTTGCTGCTGGTGCAGTGCGTGCCGCTATGTGGATTGTTCAGCAATCGGCTGGACAATATAATATGCAGGATGTCTTAGGTTTAAATGACTAAATGTAAATAATGAAGGTTTAAAGAATTGGCTTTTTAATGACTGATTAATGGCGGCTAGGAGTCAGATATGGATAGATATAGATACAGCCTAATCGCAAAATGTAGTAGCGCTGTCTTTGCAGTCAAAAGTGCCCCCTACAGGTATCTAATAGTCTTTGCGTTAAGTTTGACGATCCTACCGTTAGCGGGACAAGCTGCCAATAATCAGAGCATTCATCAAAATAATCATCAAAGCAGTTATGAAACTTATGTCATCCACACTTATGGCGGTGAGGCATTATTACCTGCTGTACACCAACAATTAAGTGCTAGTCGCGACGGTGGTACAGCCGCCATTTATCAAGACAAGCTAGTACTTCGTACCACTGCCGCCAACTATCAGCTGGTACAACAGCTATTGACACAGATTGACCGTCAGCCGCAAGCGCTAACGATATCTGTCCGTGTTGGTAGTAATAGCAGTAGCCAAGGTAATATCCAACAAGGTCAGGTCATTATCAGCAATCGTGGTATCCAAGGTGCAGGGATTATCAACCAAAGTAATAGCCAACAGCAAACTCATAACTTATATCAAGTCCAAACCTTATCTGGTAGCGCTGCAAGCATTAGTACAGGTACTTTATGGTCATTAACCCAAAGTTATAATGCTAACATTTATCCACGTTATCCAACTTATGGTAATCAAATAGGCAGTCGTTCGTCAGGGCAGATAGTTATTCAACAACAGGTATTAGTGCCAACGACCCAAGGTATCTCGGTAACGCCAAGACTGTTAGCAAATGGACAAGTCGAAGTAAAGTTATCACAAGTTGAAGAAAAGCTAGTTCGATCCAAAACTTCATCTCACGGTCGTTATGAGAATAATGCTATTGATAGTCAGCGTTTAAATAGTACGATTATTGTACCGAGGGGACAGTGGGTGACGATCGGACATATCTCACAAAACAGCCAAAATCAGACCACAAACTATAGTGGTAACCAAAATAATAGCCGCAATGACAATACACCCATCTTGCTACTGGTGCAGTAAGCTCATTAATAAGTAATAAAATAAGCATAAAAAAGCGCGGCACTGTTATTCACAATGCCGCGCTTTTTATATTAACGATCATTTATTAAAAATTAATCAACATAGACGACTTCTAAAGGTGGAAAACCATTGAACTCAATAGACGAGTACGAGTTGGTATAAGCACCAGTGGTTAGCCAAAATATTTTGTCACCAATCTCAAGCTCTTCTGGCAGCTGATAACCAGCCTCTTCATACATGATATCAGTTGAATCACAAGTAGGACCTGCTAATACTACCGTACCTGCGCTGGTCGAGGTTTCCATTTTTGGTGTATAAACAGGGTACTTGATGGCTTCACCCAAGGTTTCGATTAAACCTTGGAATAAACCTACGTCGGTATAGACCCATCGCGTCAAATCAGTATGCGATTTACGAGAAATCAATACCACGTCACTGACCAAAACGCCTGAACCGCCAACCAATGAGCGACCGGGCTCCAAAATAATCTCTGGCATATCTTCAGCACTATAGTCATCGCTTAAATAGCTTTTAATCTCTTCAGCGTAGACTTTAATAGGATTGACTTCACTCAGATAGTTTGCCGGAAAACCGCCACCCAAATTAATCATTTGTAGCTTAATGCCTTCTTCGTTCTTCATCCAGTCAAACATATATTTGACCTTGGCTAAAGCATCATCCCAAGCAGCAACGTCTTTTTGTTGACTACCCACGTGGAATGAGATGCCATAAGGCACTAAACCCAACTCCTGCGCTTGAATCAATAACTCAATCGCCATGTTTGGATGGCAACCAAATTTGCGAGATAACGGCCACTCCGCTGTTTCCGACCCTTGTACTAAGATACGTACAAATATTTTTGAGCCAGGTGCATGTTTTGCGATGTTTTTTAAATCTGCTTCTGAGTCGGTCGCATACAAATCAACCCCTTTTTCAAAGGCGTATTTGACATGCTCAGGCTTTTTGATAGTATTACCATAAGAGATACGTGAGGGCTCAACGCCGCAGTCAAGCACGCGATCAAGCTCATAAATCGACGCACAGTCAAAGTTTGAACCAAGCTCAGCCAATAAGTTAATCACTTCCACCGCAGGGCTTGCCTTCATTGCATAATGGATTTTAGCATTAGGGAAAAAACCAACCATTTCATGATATTTTATTTTAATGCGATTAAGATCAACTACCAAAAATGGCGTTTCACGACCTTCAGCCGCTTTAGTAAATTTCTGCCAGCCGGCAGGGTCAAAATATTGGTCGATTTTAATCATAGTAAAACCTTTAATAAAAAACAGTATTTAATGAGAACAATGAATAAAGCTAACGTGGACTAACAATAAAAGCCAATCTCTTAACATTAAAGTCTCAGCGTGTAATATTCATACTATCGCTATCATAGTTTGCTTGCTGTGCTGGATACAGTGTCTAAAATGCAGTACAAGCGGCAGTAAAATCACCTTTGATAACCTTATATGACTACCCGCTGATGAAATAAATTAAGAATTTGCTGGCTGTAGCTCTTTTTCCGCCACTTGCTCGCCTTGCTTTTCACGTATTTTAAGGAATTTACGCACCTTATCACGGGCACGCGTCTGTTTCAAACGTGACAAATAATCGACGAAAATCACCCCGTTCAGATGATCCATTTCATGTTGAATGCAAACGGCAAGTAAGCCTTCTACTTCTTCATCAATAGCCTTACCATTTTGATCTAATGCTTCGATACGCACTTTGTTTGGGCGCTCAACCTTATCATAGACATCTGGTACCGACAGACAGCCTTCTTCATAGGGCTGCTTTTCTTCTACCAATGGTGTCACTTTAGGATTAATAAAAACCCTAGGGGCGTTTTTATCTTCAGATAAATCCATCACGATGAGCTGAATATGGTGGTCAACTTGGCTGGCAGCCAGACCAATACCTTGCGCATCATACATGGTCTCAATCATATCGGCGATTAAGGTTTTGATTTCAGCAGTGACTTCCTTGACAGGCGTTGCAATCGTACGCAAGCGCGGGTCGGGATAACTTAAAATAGGGAGTAATGCCATAAGGCTCACCTCAATGATAAAGATAAAAAAATAGGTTGAATATTATAAATTAAATGGGGACAAAAGTAATGCTTATCAATAGCTAATGAGAGATATCCTTATCGATAAATATAAGAAAACTATAGTATTAATCTATTGATAGAAGAATTTGAAACAATAAAAAAGGCCTTGATTGCACAAGACCTTTATTTTATGTATAGGTTGTTAAAATATATTAACTATTGATCTGTGCCCAATTATACGCGGCGTTTACTCATAATCATCTCATAGATGAATAGTAAGAGAATCGCACCAATCACTGAGAAGATTAAACCAGTAAAGCCGCCATCAGCATTGATACCAATCAGTCCAGCAACAAAACCACCAAGCATCGCACCAACGATACCCAATATGATGGTCATAATCCAACCCATAGGGTCGCTACCTGGCTTAATAGCACGTGCCAAAAGACCAGCAACCAAACCTACGATAATCATCCAAATAAAGCTCATATCAATTCTCCTAAAGTGTCTATCATTTATAATGGTTTACTTATTTTGTTGAATTCATTGTAGTCACTCTAACAGATGAAAAATAAGCAAAAAATGTTACCTATGTATGGGCTCTGTGAGGAAAAAGTGATATTTGCTATTTAGCAGAGGAGATAAGTAAACGGGGTGTTACAAAGGTAGTAAAGTCGCTAATGGAATGACTGTATATCTCTATAAAAGTAGAAGTAGTTTTTTATAAGTATAAAAAGAAATAAAAAGGCGTAACTCATTATTAATGAGCTACGCCTTTTATTCTACAGGGTTATAGAGCCAGACTAACTATTAGCTAAAGCGGTTAATAAACGCTGATGGATACCTTCAAAGCCGCCATTAGACATAATGACAATGGCATCGCCTGCGTTGGCATGGGTGCTGATATAAGCAATGATATCATCCACGCTAGAGAGTACCTGTTGGTTACCCATATTTGAGTTTGCGGTAGTGGCAGTATCGATAACTTTTCTTAGACCCCATTCAAGACCAGTCGGTTCGTACCATAACGTATAATCAGCAAGCGCTGTAGACTGCGCTAAACTTTCTTGATGAACACCCATTTTCATAGTGTTGCTACGCGGCTCAATGATTGCCCAAAGTCGTCTATCCGCCAGCTTTTTTTTAGCCCCATCTAATGTGGTCGTAATCGCTGTTGGATGATGAGCAAAATCATCAAAGACTAAGATATCATTTACATCACCGATAAGCTCCATCCGGCGCTTGATACCAGCGAATGCTGATAAAGCGGTGCAAGCGGTCTTAACGCTAACCCCAACGTTATAAGCCGCCGCTATCGCCACAAGGGCATTATTGACGTTATGTAGACCGCTCATTGACCAATCGACTAGCGATGATGCTTCTTTATGTTCAGTATTTGTATCATCGGAGTTAAAGCTGACAGTAAACTGACTACCGTCTGCGCTAATAAGCTCAGCTTGCCAGTCGCTGCTATTTTTTAATGGGCTATCCTCTGTAGGGATAGTAGACAACGTTGAATCAATAACAGCTGTACGCCAAATGGGTGTCCAAACGCCTTTTGCCAAGGTTTCTTCTAGGCTGATGGTAGCGGCTGGCATGATGATTTTGCCGGTGCTTGGAATCATGCGTACCATATGGTGAAATTGGGTTTGAATGGCGTCGAGATCGGCAAAGATATCAGCATGATCGAATTCAAGATTGTTCAAAATGGCGGTACGCGGGCGATAATGTACAAACTTTGAGCGTTTATCAAAAAACGCAGAATCATATTCGTCCGCTTCGATGACAAAATAGCCTGTATTCGCTGAGTCGTGAGTATCTTTCTCAGCTCCTAAGTAGCTACTATGAGCAAAGACTTGCTGCAAATGCTCGTCAGTGGTATTGACCAATGGCACACCGCCAATCAAAAACCCAGTGTCGATACCTGCATAATGCAGTATCCAAGCAAGCATTGTCGTCGTCGTGGTCTTGCCATGAGTCCCTGCCACCGCTATGACATGGCGAGATTGTAATACTTGCTCAGACAAAAACTGTGGTCCGGAGGTATAGCGCAGACCCGAATCAAGCATATATTCAATCACATCCATACCGCGTTTCATCGCATTGCCAACGACTACTAAGTCCGGCGCTGGTTGTAAATGCGTTATCAAGTAGCCTTCTTCAATAGTAACGCCTGCCTGTTCAAGCTGGGTGGACATCGGCGGATAAATATTAGTATCTGAGCCACTCACCGTATGTCCAAGCGCGCGTGCCAGTAATGCCAGCGAGCCCATAAAAGTACCACAAATACCAAGAATATGAATATGCATAGATGTTCCGTACAAGCTTGAATAAGGGGAATGAAAATCTAACGTTAGCTAGAAAAAGAGCAGTAGTACGCTGTCTTTTTTAGATTGAATCGACTGCATCTAAACCGCCACTTTTTTATTTTGAGCTAGCAATAGTAGTAGCGCAGGCAAGCGCTCATTGTAAAGTAATCATGGTTCGTTGACCAATAAAAAACGCCTTATAAGTAGGCGTTATTAAATTTATAAAATATTACGATCGACTCTCTTAGTTGCGCATTTATTGGCGCACTAAGGCATAGTCTGCATCAGGATTTTTATACTCATCCATCATAAGCAAATGATTGTGTTGGATTTGATAGGTTTCGATATTTTTTTTCTCATACACAATCGTAATCACATCACTGTCTTGACGATAGACACCCGATTCTATCATCGGCGGTTGCGGTATTTCAGGCTGATTAAAAACACTGGTTTTTAATACCGAACCGTCAGCAAATAAGTTGAGAGTGATATTAATACTCGCACAAGCCGAGCACGGCACAACACCGCCATAATCACCCATCAGCGTCGCTTGCAACATACTATCGCTATTTGATGCTGAAATCATCGGTGAGCGTGATGTACTCTTGGTTGAATTCGCTGCTGCAATGGGCGGCTGTCCTTCTTTACTTCGATTATCCTCTGCTGACTCTGTAGCACTATTTTCTTCTAAAACAGCCTCATCACTATTTGAGGCTGTGCTTTGGGTACTGTTAATCGGCGCACCTTGGGTATTTTTATTTGTAGAAGAAGAGGCGCTATCGCAGCTCATCAGC
>NZ_DATIRM010000035.1:0-3245 GCF_035469765.1 Psychrobacter sp. | reverse complement strand
GAAAATACATCGTCCGCATTTATTAAAGCATACTTTTAATGTCGTTAACCGTGTTCGTCAAACGGTAAGTGTCGCTGGTTTATCAGCGCTGAGAGTGGCAAAAGGCGAAAAACCTGATGCCATGCTGCTAAAAGAAACTTTTGAGCAACTGGGTACCACTTATATCAAAATAGGGCAGTTTATTGCCAGTACGCCGTCATTATTCCCGCGAGAATATGTACAGGCATTTCAAAGCTGCTTGGATCAAACGACGCCATTGTCTTATGCTTATATTGAACAAGTATTAAAAGAAGAGTTGGCCGTTGATGGACTGACCCTCGAAGATATGTTTGCTCATATTGACTCAAAACCATTGGCATCTGCTTCTATCGCCCAAGTTCATGCAGCACGGTTGCATAATGGTGATGAGGTAGTATTGAAGGTACAAAAACCTGGCGTCGAAATTATCATGCAAACGGATTTGGGTGTCTTGCATGGCGTGACAAAATTGGTTGAGCTGCTGATGCCGTCGATGAAATTTGCCAGTATTGCGCCGATTATTGATGAGATTCGGTTGCGTATGCTGGCAGAGACAGATTTTATCGCTGAGGCACAAAATATTCGTGATTTTCAGCAGTTCTTGGCAGTATCAGGCAATACGCGTGTCGTTGCGCCAACCGTATACGAAGCATTGACCACCAAGCGTGTGTTGACCATGAGCCGCTTATATGGCGTTTCTATGGTAGATGAATCTTTGATGCGTCAATACTGTACTGACCCTGCGCAAGTGATGGCAGATACACTCAATACGTGGTTTGCAAGCCTGATGCTATGCAATAGCTTCCATGCTGATTTGCATGCAGGCAATCTAATGCTGTTGACTGATGGACGTATCGGATTTTTAGATTTTGGTATTGTCGGTAAATTAAAAGCTGAAAGCTGGCGTGCCTGCATGGGAATGATGCAAGCCATGCAAGACAATGATTATTACGCCATGGCGCGTCATATGGTCGATATGGAGATGACTCATGGCGGCAATCAGGTTGATGTGGTGGCATTGGGTGATGACTTGCAGCGTATGATGAAGACCATCATGGCAGAGGACAAAGCCTTTACCAGTGGTGTGCCTTTTAATACTAAAGAGCAAGCTGATGAGCTAAATAAAATGATGCTTGAGATTGTTGATGTTGGCAAACGTCATGGCATTCATTTTCCACGTGATTTTGCTTTATTAACCAAGCAGATGCTCTATTTTGACCGCTTTATGCGCACGCTTGCGCCTGATATGGATATGTTTAGTGATCAGCGCGTACAGATGTTGGGGCAAGCAGAGGCAGATGAGCAAGCAAATCGTCCAACGCTAAATGTCTCGTAGTATTAAATACATTTTTTATTAAAAACTGTATTTAATTACTATTGCTTTTGATTGTTTTTAACACAAAGGATTGTGTGCTTACTGCCACAAAATGGCTCTGTCATGATGACTGCTCTCAAAAGCCGTGCTGCTATTGTTATCACCAATGAAACGGCTATTGCGTTGATTGGTATGTACTGTATGGCAGTCGTAATGGGATTTGGGCGCTTTTTGTTCACGGCAACCTTGCCTGATATTATGACCCAATTGCCGCTATCGACGACCATAGCTGGTTGGCTTGCTTCCATCAATTATATTGGCTATTTTATCGGTGCGCTCATTGCGATGTTTGTGCCGCAGCGTTTGACATGGCGCATGCTCATCTTATGGACGATAGTCAGTGTCATAACCATTATGCTATTAGTCGTGCCAAATATGTCATTAAATATATGGTATATCATTCGCTTGTTATCGGGGATCGCAAGCGGTGTGGCGATGATTTTAAGCTCATCATTAGTCATCCAAAGCTTTAGTCATGAGCGCCGCTCAGTGCTCTCAGCGGTGCATTATGCAGGCATTGGTGTCGGCATCAGCGCCTCTGCTATATTGACATGGTGGTTATTGACCCTCGGCTATCATTTTGAGGAAATATGGCTGGCTGCTGGCATGATTAGCTTACCTGTCTTATGGCTACTCTATGCTATACGCCCAACGGATTCTATTGTTTCTGAGCCAGATAATAATCAGACATCCTCAGTTCGACAAACCTATATCAATTTTAAACGCTCTTTATATGAGGCGGCGGCAGGTCATAGTAAATCCATTGCCTTACTGCTAGCTAGCTATACGCTTGCAGGATTTGGGTACATTACCTCGGCGACTTTTTTGCCGGTCATGGCAGCGCAGCGGCTTACAACACAAGCCTATGCCGGACTGTCCATTTGGTTGGTAGTGGGTATTTTTGCTATGCTCTCAAATCCTATTTGGGGCGCACTTGCCAAGCGTATTGGTGAAGTCAAAACCTTAATAGGTTTAACGTTATTACAAGCAATTGGTATGTATTTGCCAATAGGGCTTGATGGGGCTATTGGCTTATATGGCAACGCCATTATTTTGGGATTAACCTTCGTTGGTATGGTTTCTATGACCTTGACGATTATTAAAAACATCAATCCTATGTATTCAAACCTACTCATAGGATTAGCAACGTTAGCATATGCGCTAGGGCAGTTTTTAGGACCATTGGTGACGGTGGCGCTGGCAGGTAAAAATGACAATTTTAATGCAGGATTGTTGGTGGCGGCAATCGGGCTATTAATAGGACTGGTTTTGGTATTGTTTTTTTGGCGTCAATCAAATCGACTAAGAAGAACAACTGTTTAAATTGCTTGCGTCATAATATTTACACCATACTGCGACTAAACACTTCGCGCAGCTCAAAACTGGTATGGACTTGTGCCACGCCTTCGATACGATTCAGTCTATGTAATAAAAACTCTTCATAATGTGCCATATCGCGTACGCGTACTTTAATTAGGTAGTCCTCGGAGCGTCCAGTGACAATACTGCAGCTGATGACTTCATCAAAACTTTGGACTTTATCTTCAAATTGCTCAAAACGATCTGCAGTATGACGATCCATGCTGATAGCGATAAATACGGCTAAAGGGTAGCCGAGTTTTTGGGCGTTGGTTTGGGTATGATAGCCTGTGATAACACCACTATCTTCTAAGCGCTTGATACGACGCGCACAGGGGGTTGCCGACAGATTGACACGCTCAGCAAGCTCAGTAATGCTCATACGGGCATCGGTCTGCAATAAGCGTAACAGACGTCGATCGGTATCATCGATATCTACAGCTAAGAGGTTACTGGAATGAACATGTCGCATAATAAGCACTATAATGAGTGA
>NZ_DATIRM010000034.1:0-4039 GCF_035469765.1 Psychrobacter sp. | reverse complement strand
ATTTTAGGTGAGGCTGACATAAGTGCCAGCTTTAGCCCGTTATACTTGCCTGGTGGGTTGTTACTAATCAGTGCATTGGTTGCTGCTTTTGCGCAAACCAACAAGCCAACCAAAGCGCTGAGTGATGCTTTTGGGGAGTCCAGTAAAACCGTCTTGAGTGCAGGATTTGTTCTTATTTTTACCATTCCCATGGTCAGAATCTTTATCAACTCTGGCGTCAATCTATCAGATGTAGCCAGTATGCCAGTAGCCAGTGCTGAGCTGTTTGCGGGTACGTTTGGCAATGCTTTTCCCTTAATTAGTGCAACCATTGGTGCGTTAGGTGCCTTTATCGCGGGCTCTAATACCGTATCTAACATGATGTTCAGTCAATTCCAATATGAAGCCGCCATGAGCTTACATATTTCACCTTCTCTAATCATCGCAGCTCAAGCGGTTGGTGCAGCAGCCGGTAATATGATTGCCATACATAACGTAGTGGCTGCATCAGCAACGGTGGGTTTACTTGGTATGGAGGGCGCCACACTTAGGCGTACTATTTTACCCACCCTATATTATGTGTTGTTTTGTGGAATAATCGTCATGGCCGCAATTTATATTTTTGGTTTTCAAGGGCCTTTGGCCTCATGAGTGACATACCATCACAAAATAAGGAGCGTCATATCTCTTCGTCAAATCGAACCTCTCAAGACATACTGAGTCCTGAGCACGTGTTAGATAAACTAACCAGCTTATTAGGAGCCAGTAATGTACAGGCAGACCCAGAGAAAAATGAGCACTATAGAATGGGGTGGCGCTCTGGTGGCGGCAATGCTTTAGCGGTTTTATTTCCGCAAACATTACTAGATATTTGGCGTAGCCTAGAAGTGTGCGTTGAAGGCAATTGCATTATTATTATGCAGGCTGCAAAAACGGGATTAACTGAAGGTTCAACACCCAGTGGTAATGACTATGATAGACCAGTTGTTGTTATTAATACGCTTGCAATAAACCAGTTGTATTTGGTGAATGATAACGAGCAAGTTATTAGCTTACCTGGGGCTACATTGCATCAGTTGCAAAGTCAGCTTAATACCGTAAATAGAGCACCTCATTCAGTAATCGGTTCCTCGACTTTAGGTGCATCTATTATTGGTGGTATATCTAATAACTCAGGTGGTGCTCTTGTTAAAAGAGGTCCTGCTTATACCGAGCTTGCGTTGTTTGCCCAAATAAACAAACACGGTCAGCTGGTGTTGGTTAATCACCTAGATGTAGAGTTAGGAAATACCCCTGAAGAAATACTCACTAACTTACAAACAGGTAATTTTGATAAAAGAAAGTTACCTGACACTGGCAAGCTGGCATCGGATAAAGAGTATATAACTAGAGTGACAGATGTTGATGCAAGCACACCGAGTCGTTTTAATGCTGACAAGCGAAGACTATATGAGGCAAGTGGTTGTGCAGGCAAGCTTGCTGTATTTGCCGTACGCCTTGATACCTATCCAACCGCTGCAAGAGAGAAAACCTTTTATATAGGCAGTAACAGTGTGGGTGAGCTTGCACAGCTAAGAAGACAGATATTATCAAGCTTCAAAAATATTCCTGAAGTTGGGGAATATATGCACCGTGATATATTTGATGTATCCGCTAAATATGGCAAAGACACCTTTTTAAGTATTAAACATCTAGGCACAGATGCCTTGCCGAGATTATTTTCTATCAAAGGAGCTATTGACGCCAAATTTAATAAGTGGTCGTGGATGCCTAAGCATTTTACCGATAAAGTGATGCAGTTTATCGGCAATATATTTCCAAAGCATTTGCCCAAGCGCATGATGGAGTACCGTGATAAGTACGAGCATCATCTCATAGTAAAAATGAGTGATGACGGTATAGAAGAAGCACAAAATTTTTTGAAATCGTTTTTTGAAACTTCAGAAACGGGTACGTATTTTGAATGTAATAAAGAAGAATCAGAAAGCGCTTTTTTGAATCGTTTTGCAGCAGCAGGCGCCGCATTAAGGTATGAAGTCATACATGAGAAAGAGGTGGGCGAGATATTAGCGCTTGATATTGCGATACCACGTAATGAGTTAGACTGGCTTGAAACGCTACCTGAAGAAATAGCACAACATTTAGAGATGAAACTATATTACGGACACTTTTTTTGTTATGTGTTTCATCAAGACTATATATTGAAAAAGGGCAGTGATGCTAAGCATGTCAAAAAGATGATGCTAGCACTGTTGAATGATCGAGGTGCAAAGTATCCTGCTGAGCATAATGTCGGGCATTTATACGAAGCGGAACCTGATTTACAGAACTTTTATAAAAGCCTAGACCCAACGAATACGTTTAATCCAGGTATTGGTAAAATGTCGAAAACTAAACGTAATTGCTCGTGCTGTGTGTAATAGCGAGTGTAGGCTGAGCTTACTGCTTCAAAAATAGGCCAGTTGTATCCATCGTTTAGTACTGAGCTATGCACAATTAGACATTTAGAAATATCACATAGATATCTAACAGAATAAAAAGGGTAACCGTATGATTATTTCATCTCCAAACGACTACAGGGCTGCTGCCAAGCGCCGACTGCCACCATTTTTATTTCATTATATAGATGGCGGTGCTTATGATGAATATACCTTAAAACGTAATGTTGAAGATTTATCACAAATTGCCCTTAGGCAACGTGTACTGAATGATATGTCACAGCTGAGCTTAGAGACGCAGTTATTTAATGAAACCCTGTCTATGCCTGTCGCGTTGTCACCAGTGGGTCTGACAGGTATGTATGCACGTCGCGGGGAGGTACAAGCCGCTATGGCAGCCGATCAAAAAGGCATTCCGTTTACCATGTCGACGGTTTCGGTTTGTCCGATTGAAGAAGTGGCGCCTAAAATCCACCGTCCAATGTGGTTTCAGCTTTATGTATTAAAGGACCGAGGCTTTATGAAAAATGCCTTGGAGCGTGCAAAAGCTGCTGGGTGTTCGACCTTGGTGTTTACGGTGGATATGCCGGTACCAGGCGCACGCTACCGAGATATGCACTCTGGTATGAGTGGTAAGAATGCAGCTATGCGCCGTTATTTACAGTCTGCAATGCATCCGCAATGGGCGTGGGATGTAGGACTAAATGGCCGTCCGCACGATCTTGGTAATATTTCTACTTATTTAGGCAAGCCAACAGGATTGGAAGATTATATAGGCTGGTTGGGCAATAATTTTGATCCTTCTATTTCTTGGAAAGATTTAGATTGGATTCGTGAATACTGGGATGGACCTATGGTTATCAAAGGTATTTTGGACCCAGAAGACGCCAAAGATGCGGTGCGTTTTGGGGCAGATGGCATAGTCGTATCCAATCATGGTGGACGACAGCTGGACGGTGTTTTATCAAGTGCGCGTGCTCTGCCTCCTATTGCCGATGCGGTTAAAGGAGAGATTAAAATCTTAGCAGACTCTGGTATACGCAATGGCTTAGATATTGTGCGCATGTTGGCTTTGGGCGCTGATATTTGCATGCTAGGGCGCGCCTTTGTCTATGCTTTAGCAGCGGATGGCGGTGCAGGGGTAAGCAATTTGCTAGAACTGCTAGATAAAGAAATACGCGTAGCGATGACGCTGACTGGCGCAAAATCTATTGCCGATATTAATTCAGATTGTCTAGTGAAATTAAATAGACCTCTTGCAAAAGTCATAGACTAAGCTCGAAATTTACTAATCCTGCGAACAGTTTCATTCTTAAGTCATAACGTTGACGTCGATTGCGGTAGCGCTGAGCCACGATCTTAAACAGCTTAATCAGACCTAATTCTCGCGTTCAAGCACTTTGATGCGCTCTTTGTCACTTTGCACTTGCACTGATGCAGGAATAGTTTGCTCGATATGCTTTTTATGCCATGATCGCAAGGTCTCAGGCGTACAGCCAATCTTTGAGGCTATGGCTTGAATAGCTGACCATGTGGAGGGATAGTCGCTTAAGGCTTCAATCAGCATGCGAACGGCGCGTTCTTTTATTTCAGCAGTATAAGTCTGTCTTTTCATTGTCGTA
>NZ_DATIRM010000033.1:0-3528 GCF_035469765.1 Psychrobacter sp. | reverse complement strand
CATCCCAAGCATTCGACCAAGATTTTTTGGTCGAGCTGATTAGTCTTAGATCTGGTGACGTATATTTCAACTCATAGGCTTGGTTATTCTTTTTGGCAAGCGCGGTCAGTATACGGTTGCCGCGATAGCTATCCGTTCTGATATCCATCACATCATAGCCTTTACGGCGCAAGTCCTGACGCAGCTGCTGAATAGCACGGTTGTTTTCAGCCTGACTATAACCACTCTTATCGTTGTATATCGGATAATTGTCATAACCTGGACCGGCGACGGCACAGCCAGCAGTAACCCCAATGAGTGCAATGGCAAGCGAGGTGGGTATGGCCGTTTTAAGCGAGAAAAGTTTTAGTATTTTCATGATGAAATCTCCTAGGATATAAATTGGCAGAATAAAGCTCACACCTGATACTGGAAAAATTTGTTGAGATATAATACAGAATAACACCAGTAATCATGAATAATACGCAAAAAATGCTCGTGAATTATCGATGTTTGTTCTTTAATTTCGTTATTCTTGAAATATTCTCTTACATACATATAATAAGGCTTAAAGCTCATTAACACATGACATTGCTGTTAAGAAGTTGTAAATTTTGCAAATAATTGCGTAACCATTCGATACTTTCGGTGACTAAGGTGTTGCTTATAACCACAAAGATCGCTAACACTACTATATTATTTATTGGATTAAAAAATAATTAAAGTGGCTTTCAGATATTAATATGATAATAATCAATAATTTATGATAAAAATATAGCTAATACTTAACTGGTGTAAGCATATGCTTACAAGCAATGACGTTTACGCGACTTAACAGTCAGTCAATAATTTGACACTATACACACACGGCATAAGGGAATGTGACTCAAGGATTGAGTTAACCGTATTAAGGACATTGTTTTAATTGCTAGCATCAGGATGATAATAGCAATTAAAACAAGGACACATGACCCGTGTTGCAGGCAGATAATGCCAATGGTAGTAAAAAGGGTAGGATGCCCGACTGTCACAATATACTTAATATCTTGCAAGGATGCAGCGATTAGAGTGGTGATGGGTAACATGGATAGTTAACAATAAAACCGCATAACAATTCATTGCTATGCGGTTTTATCGTGTCTGGACTTTAGACTTTATTTTTCAATAACTCATAAACAGGTTATAAAAAAACCGCATCAAGAACTAATGCGGTTTTTGTTTAAATAATCTGCTTATGAAAGTTTTATCTTGATCTTCTTTATAAGTATCACTATTTACTAGTATTTATTTTCAGTACGCCATGCATCTACTTCACGCTCAGCATCATCTTTACTGTGACCATAACGCTCTTGCACTTTACCAACGAGCTTATCACGGCTACCTTCGACGTGTAATAAATCATCATCAGTAAGATCAGCCCATTTCTGCTTTACTGAGCCTTTCACTTGGTTCCACTCGCCTTTTAGAGTATGTTCATTCATTGCTATTATCCTTGTTTTAGTTATTGCGTCTTTTACAGTGGCTGTTATTTAAAAATTTAAATCAACAGGTTGCAGAACGCTTTAGTATCCAAATTATTATTTATCATTCTTATTGCTACTACAGTGCTTTTCTTAAATAGCTTGTTTCTTGTATACCATTTTCTAAGCTTTCGATTACTTCACAACCAGCCATTGGCTAACTTGTGAGACCAATATATGAATTTCAAAATGCTTTGTCTGTATGCACAATGTTGAGACTGTTACTCGATTATGAAAAAAATCATAGCAATGTTATGGATGGCTCACTTATGTAATGATTGGAGTATTTTGTCAGCAAGTTGCGTAACTAAGGTGCATAACTACAGTGCACACATTTGACTATGAGTTAAGGGGATAGCCAGATATAGTAGAGAAAATAGACTGTCAAAATAAAGTCTGAAAAAGGAATTTATCAGCGACTTAATGAAAACGACTTAATGAAAACGATGATATAAAACAACAGGGAGCGTGACCGTGGCTACTGAACCAGTCAAATCCAAGGAGCAGACACATTTTAGAACCTGCAATCTGTGCGAGGCGATGTGTGGTATCGAAATAAAACATGATGGCAAAAAAGTTTTATCTATCAAAGGTGATAAAAACGATCCGTTTTCTAAAGGCTATATTTGCCCAAAAGCAACCGCCTTGCAAGACTTGCATGAGGATCCTGACCGCTTGCGTCATCCTGTTGAAAGAACCGCTAATGGTTGGCAACAAATTAGCTGGACTGAAGCATTGGACAAAGTCGCTGCTGGTATTGGCACGGTGCAAAAGCAATATGGCAAAAATGCTTTTGGCGTCTACCTTGGCAATCCAAACGTACATAATTTGGGCGGCATGCTAACGATTAAGCATCTGCTAAACAGCCTCAAAACGCGCAGTCGCTTCTCTGCCACTTCGGTCGATCAATTACCGCACCATATTGTTAGCATGCATTTATTCGGGCATATGCTGCGTATTCCTGTGCCTGATGTCAACCATACTCAGTATATGCTCATCATAGGTGGCAATCCGCTAGCGTCTAACGGCAGTATCATGACGGCACCAAACATGCGCCAAAAGCTAAAAGATATTAAAGCACGTGGTGGCAAAGTCGTCGTCATCGACCCAAGGCGTACTGAAACCGCCAATATCGCAAGCGAGCATCACTTTATTCGTCCAGCGACTGATGTATTGTTATTATTAGCAATGCTCAATGAGATTTATTTGCAAGGCTATGCTGATAAAGCTAGCATCAATAATAGAGCAGCATCACTTGCGCCAGAAATAGAGCGATTGGCAGATTTTGCCAAAGACTATAGCGCAGAGTCAGTTGCCGCTATTACGGGTATAGCCACGGTTGAGATTAAGCGACTTGTTACAGAATTTTGTGAAGCAAAAAGCTCGGTTTGCTATGGTCGGATGGGTATATCAGTGCAGGAATTCGGTTTATTAAGCCAGTATTTGTCTATGGTTATCAATATCGTGACGGGGCGCTTGGACGAAGTGGGTGGTTTGATGTTCCCGAATGCTGCAGTCGATGTGGTGAATAATTCTGGTCCGGGGTATTTGGGTAAGCGTCATAGTCGCGTCAGCAAGCTACCTGACTTTAATGGTGAATATCCCGTGGTCGCCATGAGTGATGAGATGTTGATCGAAGGTGAGGGGCAATTAAAAGGCTTTATGACTGTGGCAGGTAATCCTGTCTTGAGTACACCCAATGGCGAAAAATTAGATCAAGCCTTTGAACAGTTAGATTTTATGGTCGCCATTGATTATTTTGTCAATGAAACCAGTCGCCATGCTAATATTATTTTGCCGCCAGTCTCACCGCTAGAGCGCGACCATTATGATGTTACCTTTAATAATTTTGCGGTACATAACATCGCTAAATATTCAAAAGCTTTGTTTCGTAAAAATAAGAACGCCAAGCATGATTGGCAAATCTATCTAGAACTGGCAAAGCGCTTGGATAAAAAAGCATCTTTAGCAACCAAAGCCGAACGGCTATTGATAAAGTGGTTAGAACCAAAGTTTGTGCTTGATCAAG
>NZ_DATIRM010000032.1:0-1642 GCF_035469765.1 Psychrobacter sp. | reverse complement strand
GATGAGTTTGAGTTGATTTGTAATGAATCAGTATCAGTATCCTCCACACTATCATCAGCATTGACATAGTCAGTAGTAACGAATGCTTTACCATAAACAGTTGGGGCTGCGTTGGCTGCAGATACAGATAGGGCGGCGATTGCTGTAGCTAAAAGTAGTTTTTTCATGGGATATCTCCACTTTACAATTTTAGTAATGAGCGAGCTATGATTAGCTGGTGCCCAAAATGGTATCGTCACAAATCCTCAAAGATATAATGTGTAACTGGCTACCGGGATTAGTCAGAAACAAGTGTGGCGAAGTTATATTACCGTAAGATGAAAAAACTATGACTTACATAACTGGGATTAAAATCGTAACTGCCATGTAAACTTTGGTCTTTATCGCTCTGTTGCGTAACATACGTTACCAAACTCATACTTCGGCTACAAGCATAACAACTTTGACATAATTTGCAACATCTATTTTATTTTCTTTACCGCTTATTCAATAAGAACAGCGTTAAAAAAACTTCCGGCAAGCTCTAATCATATTAAATATATTGCCATAAAAATACCCCCACCCACCGTGGCAAATAGCGATGCTACTTATAAAAATAATAACTAAAACCACTTGTCTAAGCGAATAAAGCAAAGCTAAAACCTTAATTTAGTTTTATAAGCTCAAGGTTCTATAGATTTAAAATTCACACAAATTTAGGCCACAAAAAAACCCACTCCGAAGAGTGAGTTTGTTATCAATACTCATGAATCCTCTAGAATAAGTATTCTAAACCGCCACCGATATTCATTATATCGTTACCATTGTCAATATCCTGTTTGCCCGCATACACATGCGCAATCATGTTAGGTTGATACTTATAAGTACCACCAATGATAATCTGGTCTACATCTCTATCTTTAGTACCACGGAAATCAGAGGTACCAAGATATTGCGCGTATATCTCAGTTGGTTTGGCAAAATTAGACAATCCCATAGTAGCGTTGACGGCAAAGGCTTTTTCGTCTTCTGTACCTGTATCATAATCAGCGACTTGATATAAGCCGCCAACAGTTAATGGCAAACCGGTAAACTTAGCCATGTCTGCTTTTGCCGTACCACGAATAATATCACCTGCGATATTCAAATCCTGATCATAAGACAGTCCTACCGTCACGCCTGTGCCTTGATCAAACATGCCAGCGATACCGTATCCATCATTGTTATCTGACTCAGAAGCACCATACATCGCCGTTACTTGTACAGGGATACCTTCAACCTTTGGCGCTCTCCACAATAAAGAGCTCTTAATACGCTTGCTATCAGCCATTACGTCATATGCATTATCCCAATAGCCTTTACCAACCAACACGTTGTTCACCCACTGAGCGGTTGAATGCTGGTGACCAAAGCGGAATTCACCGTAGGTATCATTTTTTAGACCCAGATAAGTATCGCGGTTGGTGAAGTAAAGGCTATCGCCCTTAGCATCTACTCTATCGTTATCGATGTCTATTTGGTATTCAAGCTGATAAACCACATCAGTGTTCTCAGTCATTGCTTCAGAGCCTTTGAAACCAAGGCGCGAAAAATGTGAGTTAATTTGAAGTGAATCTGTATTTGTATTAGTGGTTTCATTCTCAGCATCTACATAGTCCATAGT
>NZ_DATIRM010000031.1:0-2014 GCF_035469765.1 Psychrobacter sp. | reverse complement strand
CGTGAAGGCGGCCGTACTGTAGGCGCTGGTGTTGTTGCTAACGTATTAAACTAATGCTTAACGCTGTCAGAGTAATCTGATCTTCGTTAATAGGTTAGTCAAAAGCCGTTCTCTTTATTGAGAGCGGCTTTTTTGTGGGTGAACGGTTTAATAAGTCAAAGCAATGCTTCTCAAGTTAGTATAGTCAGGGAAAAGCAATATCGATACATAACATACTGCTGATATCAATTTTTCTTGCTTACTGTGCCTACGCAGACAGAGGCTGCAAAAAATTTATACTAGCAGTACCGTAGCGTTTTTAAGGTATTTTAACTATAGTTATTAAAATAGAAGCTGTATGTCTTAAACAGTTAAGGCAATAAACCTTTTTTAGATTTTGGCTCTCATATGTAATTCTGAATAGGGTTTTCTAGATTTTTATCGTTAAAAAAGTGATTTATTAGATTATCCTAATTAAATATCGTCTTAAAACTTGCATTCTCATTAAAATCTTGTATAATTATCAGCCTTAACACCCATAGGCGATTGGCTCAATTGGTAGAGCATCGGTCTCCAAAACCGAGGGTTGTAGGTTCGAGTCCTACATCGCCTGCCATCTTCTTATCACATCTTTGTTATACCCCACCATCTCCGAAGTGAGTTCTTTATGAGCAATAATCAAGATAACCTCGAGACTAAGTTATCTGATGCCAAGGCAGTTGCTGGTGGAATGCTGTCCAAAGACAAGCATGTTTCAGCTGGCAATCAAACGACTGCTATTGAAATTGCTAAGACAGGTTCAGTAAAAGATGTGATTTTGTGGCTACTAGCCGCAGTTGTTTTAATCAGTGCAACGTTAGTTAATCAATATCTACCCGGCTATTGGCAACCTGCCAATGACCTTTGGGTACGTGTTGCTATTATCGTTGCGCTATTTGTGTTTGCACTGTTATGTCTTGCAATGACGAATCAGGGCAGTGCATTTAAAACTTTATTGAAAGACGCTGCCGTAGAACTACGCCGCGTTACTTGGCCTGGCAAAGACGAAACCTTCCAATATACATGGCAAACGATTGTCATGATTGCGGTTGTTGGTTTATTAGTCTGGCTATTAGATAACTTTTTTAATTGGTTCGTTGGCATATTTATTGGTTAATAGTGCGTATTAGCGACTGTTTATCCAAAATTTATAGATAACGACTTACTTACAATGATCAGGAGCGTGATATGCGTTGGTATATTGTCCAAGCATTTTCAGGATATGAAAAGCAAGTACAGCGTTCATTAACTGATCGTATTAATCGTAGTGAATTCGCTGAGTTTTTTGGCGATGTATTGGTACCTACTGAAGAAGTCGTCGAAATGAAAGACGGCAAAAAACGTAAAAGCGAGCGTAAGTTCTTTCCGGGTTATGTATTGATCCAGATGGACATGAACGACAATACTTGGCATATCGTAAAAGATTGCCCACGCATTATGGGTTTTATTGGCGGTACGCCAGAAACACCAGCGCCGATTACGGAAGTAGAAGCTGATCGCATTTTAAACCGTTTGAATCAGACTGAAACTGACCCACGTCCTAAGACTCTATTTGAGCCGGGCGAAGAGTTGTTGGTTATCGATGGTCCATTCACTGACTTTAAAGGGTTGGTTGAAAAAGTGGATTATGAGAAGTCTAAACTACATTTAACGGTAAACGTATTTAATCGACCGACTCAGGTTGAGCTTGAGTTTAGTAAAGTTGAGAAGCTAGACTAAACCAGCAAAAAATTTCATCAACCGGGGAGCTGTTAGTCAATTGCGTATGTATTTACCATATTGATTTGGCGCTATTACCCATTTAGGAGAGAATCATGGCTAAGAAGATTGATGGTTACATCAAACTGCAAGTGCCTGCAGGCAAAGCAAATCCTTCACCACCGATTGGTCCAGCATTGGGTCAAAAAGGCGTGAACATCATGGCGTTCTGTAAAGAATTTAACGCTGCGACCTCAAACCAAGAGCCGGGTTTACCGATTCCTACTGAGATCACTGT
>NZ_DATIRM010000030.1:0-9159 GCF_035469765.1 Psychrobacter sp. | reverse complement strand
AATATCACCCACAATTTGCAAGCATTACGTTGGCAAGCGAATAGTATCGACCAAACAGCAAAAGGTTTTAAAGTTTGGCTGCTACAACAGCTCAAAACCGACATCCCAAGCGCCTTAGACTGGCAGCAATATCCTGATTATAAAGACATTCATCCCAGTGACGAGCATTTATTGCCACTATTCTTTGCCTTAGGTGCCGGTCAACGTGTCTCAGTCGTGCATCAAAGTATGGCACATCATAGCTTGGGTATGGATATCTATCGCTTTGATTAATATGCTTTTGCCAAGACGCTTTTCTTCGTAATTATTTTATTAACATAAAAATTATTTTTCGAAAGCAAACTTAGTAAATAAGCCTGCGCGCTCCATCTCGCCAGCGACACTCAATAACGTCGTTTCATCATTCATACGTCCTATCAGCTGCATACCAATCGGCAGTCCTTTTTTACTCATACCGACAGGCAATGACATGGCTGGCAAACCTGTGATATTACCCAATAAGGTAAAGCTCATTTTTCCAAGCACTGGTGAGCTTAGCTTTTCAATCACGCCTGAGCTAAAGGCGTATTTGCCCATATCAATGCCTTTATTAAGCAAGCCAGCACTTCGCATGAGCATTTCATCCATACGGCTTGGCGGTAGCACGCCATGTTTAACAGCTGGAGTCGGTACGGTTGGGCACAGAATCATATCGTAGGTCTCAAGTAGCAGACCCGTTTGGT
This sequence comes from Psychrobacter sp., assembly GCF_035469765.1. GTDB lineage: Bacteria > Pseudomonadota > Gammaproteobacteria > Pseudomonadales > Moraxellaceae > Psychrobacter. The sequence continues at coordinate 8,437 of NZ_DATIRM010000030.1, read as the reverse complement.
ATCGGCTATCATGCCAGCCGTGCTTGGCGTGCACCAAATCTACTGCCGATAGCGAGCGTCCAAGCATTGCCATATTATGAGTCTGCGGTTCAAGGTTTTTTATGTGCTGTATGCCGTGAGTACGCTCGATATTATCAATGGTAAACGCGGTATGCGCGCAAACAACCACCAAAAAATCATGCCAAAACTGTTCAATATTAATATTAGGCTCAGCCGGTATCACACGATGACCCATGGCCTCAAGCTGCTTAGCAGTCTGCTCTAATACCGCCAGCACCTCCTTATCGACCACAGTGTTGGCAACCAATGGCTGTTGGTGCAGAGCGATGGTTAATTGTCTTGGTGCACGCATTGCAGCTTGTAAAAACGTGCCCTCAGGTGGCGCAATGATAAAAGGCGCACCGATTTCTGCCCCGCTAGTCGCGTCGAGCATGGCAGCACTATCGCGCACGCTACGTGTAATCACATGATCCGCGACCGCTCCCTCCCAGCCTTCACCTAATAACGGTCCCATTGGGTTGCGTCCGCGACTGGGTTTAAGTCCAAACGCACCACACCACGCGGCAGGAAAGCGTATCGAGCCGCCCCCATCACCCGCGCCTGCCATCGGTACGATACCGCTTGCTACTGCAGCCGCACTACCGCCCGATGAGCCACCAGAGCTATAACCTTTTTTAAACGGGTTATGTGTCACGCCATGCGCTTTTGGCTCAGTAGTGATAATCAAACCAAACTCAGGGGTATTGGTCTTACCAAAGGTATTGACGCCGGTAGCTTTCATACGCTTGACGATTTCATTATCGATTTTTGATACGATATTCACGCTACGACTGCCCATGGTGAGAGGTTCATCGGCGAAGCTAAAAAATAAATCTTTTAATAAATAAGGGACACCATTGAACACACCTTTTGGTAGCCCTTTCTGCGCAGCAGCATAAGCACGCTCATCAAAGCGGTGGATAATGGCGTTCAATTTGGGATTAAGGGTATTGGCTTGATGAACTGCCGCATCCAATAGTTCTTTGGCGCTGACTTCCCCTGCATTGACCAATGCTGCCAACGCTATCGCATCGTACTGAGTATATTCTTTAAACATAACTGACCTTCCTTGGAGAGTAATTGGATTAAGATTTTGAGAGTGATAACCAGTTTAATATAAACAATCACGGTTTATGATAGATAAACAAACTCACTGGTCATTTGGGATATTTATAACCCTATTCGATATGTTTATAAATATCCCAAAGGTAATGCTATTGACGCTCTCTATTGAATAAAACTCCTTAACATTTTGACAATAAAAAACGAGTCACTTTCGTCACTCGTTCTGTATTATTTTTCAGTTATTACTCAATGGAACCTAAAGGCTACATCAATAGCTCACGCTTACCGCTTTTGCCCATCGAGCTGACCAGTCCAGCCTCTTCCATCGAATCAACAATACGTGCAGCACGGTTATAACCAATGCTGAATTTACGCTGAATACTAGAAGCAGAAACTTTGCGTGTCTCCATAATAAAACCAACGGCTTCATTATAAAGATCATCGTCTTCGCCAGACGCGCTGGCATTACCATTACTGCCGCCATTAGGACTAGACAACTCAAAATTGCCAGCCATATTATCAATATAATCCGGCGCACCGCGCTCTCGCCATGCATCACAGACGCTATTCACCTCTTCATCGCTGACATAGGCACCATGGACACGATCAGGTTCAATCTGCCCAGGTCCTAAGAACAGCATATCACCATTACCAAGCATATCTTCTGCGCCACCACTATCCAAAATAGTTCGTGAGTCGACTTTTGAGTTGACTCGTAGCGCTGCTCGTACGGGAATATTGGCTTTAATTAGACCAGTAATGACATCAACTGAGGGACGTTGAGTCGCAAGGATTAAGTGAATCCCTGCTGCCCGCGATTTTTGCGCCAAGCGCGTAATTAATTCTTCTGCCTGCTTGCCAACCTGCATAATCATATCGGCAAACTCATCGGCAACAATGACAATCATAGGTAAAGTTTTAAGCTTTGGTGCTTGACTAATACTCACGCTGTCATTGGGTCGCCATAATGGGTCAAGCATTGGATTGCCTGACTTTTCAGCAGCAATGACCTTTTTGTTAAACTCATTAAGCTTACGTACCTTTAGTAAGCTCATGAGCTGATAACGACGTTCCATCTCTGCTACGCACCATGACAAGGCACTTGCCGCCTCAGTCATATCGGTAACGACTGGCGTCAGCAAATGCGGAATGTCATTATAGTTGGCAAGCTCAAGCTGCTTAGGATCGATAAGAATCATCCGTAGCTCGTTCGGTGTATATTTAAGCAGCATAGATAGTAACATGGCGTTGACTAAGACTGATTTACCAGAGCCTGTTGTACCAGCAACTAACATATGGGGCGCTCGTGCAAGATCAGTAATAATAGCTTTGCCACCAATATCTTTACCCATCGCCATACTGATTTGCGCTTTAGGATCTTTAAATTTTTCGGTATCCAATAACTCAATCAAACGCACCATTTCGCGCTGTTTATTGGGCACTTCGATGCCAATATAGGGTTTGCCAGGAATGACTTCGACCACACGTAAAGATGCCATTGATAATGAGCGTGCCAAATCGCGTGAAATCCCTGTGACTTTACTGGCTTTTATCCCAGGCGCAAGGTCTACTTCAAAGCGAGTCACCACAGGTCCTGGAATCGCATTGACGACGTTTGCTTTAACATTAAACTCTTGTAATTTTATCTCCAGCAGCTCTGATAACTGCTCAAGCTCAGCAAGCGTATAGCTTGGCTGACGATTGGGGTCTGGCTTATCTAAAATAGACAGCTCTGGAATCGGCGACAGACTGCTACGATAGGCAGCCGTTTGCATTGAGCGTGATTTTTGACTGAATGCAATATCATCACTAATATGAGGCATAACGGGCGCATGAATATCGTCAGCACTATCGTAAACATTGTCATCTTCCGGCATCATATCGGTAATATGATTGCTACTATCACCTTCTGGCACCGCAAAATTCATGGTTGGTTTAGGTGCTGTGGCTGATTCAATACTCGATATGGTAGCCATACTCTCTGCTATTGGTAGTGCTTTTGGATTTGTAGGCGGGGTATTGGTCGGCGTCATATCTGTTATTTCTGATGCATTTGCTACATCAGCGTTAAAAGAAGGTGCCAAATTTTCTGGCAGTTCAGCTGAACTGTTATTAGATAATTCATCAGTAGAGTCGTTTAGTGAGATAGCAGTTTGCTGCTTAGTAGGTGCAGCTGGCATTTCTACTAATGTCTCTATGACGGATAATTCTTGTTCATTGTTAAAATCAGTAGTTTCTGGCACTGCGGCATGTTCCGCTAACCATGCATCGACCAAGGTATCGATACTAGCTGCTTTAGGAGTATCTGCATGAGTAGTTGGCGTGGTCGGAGCAGTGTCAGTAGAGCTATCCAATGTACTGGTGGCTGTTTGCTCACTCGATTGCTGACTGTCTGCTTGAATAGCATCAATAACTGGCTGAGCAAAAGAGGCGTCAGTATTTGAGCTATCAAAAGAATTGTTTACCGCCTCATAAGGTATGATGTCTTGCTCTGTCACTATCTGATTTGCCAATAAGTCATCGACGGTATTGGCATCATTCCATGCAAAACTTGGCTCAACTTTTCTGATAGGCACTGGTGCAGCGTTTGCAGATGCTGATGTTTGACTGAGGTTAAAAGCGCTATTGCCAGTCGTTGTGGCGGCAGCAGTTTGCAGCGGCTCTTCTCGTTTGGCACTTTCACTGGCTACTTGCGCAGCGGCTGCCATAGAGGCTTTTACACTGGCACCCAATCCTGAAGACGATAGGAAATCTGTCAATGCGCTATTAAAGCGACCACTTCTACTGTCTCTCTCTTTAGTATTACTCTGTTCAGCCGCTTGCAGCTCGAGCGGTAATTGCTCATATTCTGGGGTATTATTCTCACTTATCGCCGTATCACGACCTTGTTTATTGACAGCACTAGTAGCATTGTCTTCTTGTTTTATTTCATTATCATCAAGAGTGCTATCAAGATTTTTGACGCCCGATCCAAACCAAGACAAGGTTTTGAACTTTTCGTAAATACTCATCCAATGAATATTAAAGGCAAAGGTGGTCGTAATAGCGACAAACACTGCCAAAAACGTCACACTGCCCCACTGTGATAACAGTTGTGCTAATCGCGCTTGTAGCTCAAGACCGATGATACCGCCCGCAACTCCTTTGAGCCATGACGATATCGGATCTGCCACCTGCTGTAGCAATGCAATCAACTGGGCAAATAACGCACTGCTGCTCAATATTAAAAACACGTAAGCAACCAAGCGTAATAGCCAAAACGTCGGTTTATTGTCCCACCAAATCAGCACCGACTCATAAACCAAAAACGCCAGCAACCACCACGCACCAAAACCAAAGAAGCTATACAGCAAATCTGATAGCCATGCGCCCATCTCGCCGCCCATATTATTAATGGCAGTCATATCACTACTGATGTGTGACCAGCTAGGATCATTACCCGTATAAGTCATCAAAATGACGAACAAATAAACCGCGAGGAGTAATCCCAGTAGGGTAAATATGCCCTTTTTTAAATAATCAATAATTGGTGCTGATATCACGTAAGGTCTGCCTTGTTGTTAATACTCGTCATGAATACTCAATGGTCGTCAAACCATGATTAAGCCTAATCATGCTGACATAAATTTCTGATAGATACTGCTGTAATAAGTTTCTGATGGGGCTTGCTAGTGTATATTTCTTACCTAAAATATGGCTATAAAGTACCAAAATGGACACCGTGTTTATTTTGTACTAAACATACAACTTCTTATAATAACAAATACATAGCTGCCATGGCGACCACGTTATCAATAAAGCGCATAAGAAAATCAATCCGGCAGTAATTTAGCGAAAAATACAGCTATCAAAAGAATATTATCCGTCTTTCTGCATGATAAATTTTGAATATCTTCTCGCTTTTATCATCAGAATTTCAAGAGCGAGCTGCTTTAGTTCTAATGATACCCATATTCGTTTTAGCAAACTTGCACTTTTTGCCCTCAGTCCTTATGTTATTATCACATAGCAACGATAAAAACCATATGCGTCGTCATTTTTACGCTTATCTTTTATAATACTTATTATTTTAACGTTGAACCTTTTCACTTTTATTGCTCTAGCAAGGAAATCTTATGGCAACTGATAATACCGCTCCACGCCACGAAAAACTCATTATTCTAGGTTCAGGTCCTGCTGGGTATTCAGCAGCGGTCTATGCGGCGCGTGCTAACCTCAAGCCTGTTATGGTAACCGGTATGGAAGTCGGCGGACAGCTCACAACCACCACCGAAGTCGATAACTGGCCGGGTGATGCGCATGATTTAACAGGTCCTGCGTTGATGGATCGTATGAAAGCCCATGCTGAGCGCTTCGGTACAGAACTGGTTTATGATCATATCAATAGCGTTAATTTAAACGTGCGCCCTTTTGAGCTGACTGGTAATAATGGCAGCTATACTTGTGATGCATTAATTATCTCAACAGGCGCATCAGCACAGTATTTAGGATTGGAGTCTGAAACCAAATTCCGCGGTCTTGGCGTTTCTGCTTGTGCGACTTGTGATGGTTTCTTTTATAAAGACCAAAAAGTAGCAGTTATTGGTGGTGGTAATACGGCTGTCGAAGAAGCATTATATTTATCAAATATCGCTTCAGAAGTCACGTTAGTGCATCGCCGTGATAGCTTACGCTCAGAAAAAATCCTACAAGATAAGCTGTTTGAAAAAGCTAAAAATGGCAATATCAAAATCGAGTGGAACCACAGCGTAAAAGAAGTGGTTGGTGATGATATGGGTGTTAATGGCGTTGTTATTGAATCTATGATTGATGGCAGCACCAAGCAATTGGACGTGTTTGGTATGTTTGTCGCGATTGGTCATAAGCCGAATACTGACTTATTCGAAGGTCAGTTAGAGATGAAAGACGGTTATCTTATCGTCAATAGCGGTCTGAATGGTAATGCCACCCAAACCAGTATCGAAGGTGTCTTTGCCGCAGGCGACGTGGCAGATCACGTCTATCGTCAAGCGATTACCTCTGCTGGTACGGGCTGTATGGCAGCACTTGATGCCGAAAAATACTTGGATGCTATTGGTGAAACCGTTGCCCAAGACCATACTTATGCTTCAACGTTGACAGCTGACAAAGAAGCGTAAATGAGCGACTTTGCTAACAATGGTCATACAACACCTGAGGCTTTTGCTCAGCATATCAAGAGTCTTGGGCGTTATGACTTTCCAGAGCCAGCTACGGTAGATCCTGAAGGTATGGGCATTGTAGCTATCGGGGGAGATTTAGCTCCTGAGACGCTGATTTCTGCTTACGCACAGGGTCTATTTCCTTGGTTTAATGACGATGAGCCGATTGCTTGGTGGTGTCCTGAGCCCAGATGTGTGATACAACCAACCGACTATCAGCCGAGTAAATCACTACGTAAGCAAGCAAACCGTAGTCGTTGGCAGTTGACGCTGAATCAAGCTTTTGATGAGGTCATACACGCTTGTAGTTTACCGCGTAGTAATGGCGTCAATGAGAAACCGCCTGAGGGCGAGCATACTTGGATTCATGATGAAATGATTGATGCCTATACCGAGCTGCACGCTCAAGGCTTTGCTCATAGTATTGAAGTTTGGGATGATAAAGGAGCACTTGTTGGCGGTTTATACGGCTTAAAAATAGGCGGTATTTATTTTGGTGAGTCGATGTTTCATATTGCTTCTAATGCATCAAAACTGGCATTTTGGGGCTTGATGCGCTTATGTGAGCAAAGTAATGTGAAGCTGGTCGACTGTCAATTACCTAACGACCATCTGATGAGTTTAGGTGCTATCACCTTAGGGCGTTCTGAGTTTCTAATCCAACTTGACACCTTAATAGCGACTGGTGCAATCAGTTGGCACAAGAATTCTCATCATTCTCTACCAGTATCACTGCTAGACAAACCACAGCCATGGCAATTAAAAATTTGAAGCATTACTTTAATCTTAAATAAAATGTCTTATAAAATAACCCTATCTAACGCGTCACTTTTTATTTTAAACTGACTATATTATTATGAGTTGATTATGGCACCTGACACCTCTTTTTTATTAATAGGTAAGCTTGCAACCACAGCCAATACGACTAAAGATACCATTCGTCATTATGACCAATTGGGTCTACTGAAATCTCGTAAGCGTCAGGCAGGTTCACGCCTTTATACCGAATTTCATCCCGAGTGTGTTGAACGTATCGAACTAATCAAAAGCGCTCAAGCGATTGGCTTTACCTTGACTGAGATAAAAGACAGTCTTAATGATTATTATGATGGGCAGCTCGATATTGATTTACAGCTAAGCCTCACTGAGCAAAAACTTACGCAAATCAAAAAACAACAAGCGACTATCAGCTTGATGATAGAGATGTTGGCAGAACGTATTGAGATACTCGCACGTATGAAAGCGGATAGTCACTACGAGCTTGATATTGATATCTGTAAAAAGACGCTACCTTCCTCTAAATAAAAGCCAGATATCGTATTCATATAGTCATCTCAAACTTTAAGAGAGATGATTATGCTAACGTGCTACTGTATAAATTTTTCTTACTGGCTGCTGCCTACGTGACAGATGCTGTAAAAAATTCAATGCAGCAGTACTATAGTCTTTTTATACTGGCTGGGCTCAGCGATAAATATGCTGCATAATTAACGCGTCAATAGCTGATTGAAGTCCTACCTGATAATAGCCTTTACGGCTATGAATTATAGTAAATCCTTGCTGCTCATATAATGCTATTGCCGCTATATTGTCTGCTCGCACTTCCAATAAAAGCGCCTCTACCTGCTGGTTTTTCAGCTCCTCATTCAGTCTTGCAAATATTTGTGAGGCAATCCCTTGTCGCTGATAATTAGGATGAGTGCCGATACGAAAAATCTCTGCTTGCTCAAACAACACCTGATATAAACAATATCCTACCACCTCATCGTTATTTGTATCGGTCATGAGCATTAACTTAATGCTATCTTGCTGGAGAAAATCATTGATGGTTTTATAACTCCAAGGCTCCTGTAGCTGAACCATAGCTTCAATAGCTGCAACTGCTTCAAGCATTTCTGCACGCTTATCTGGCTCATTTATTAGCATCTTTATACTGAACATCAGAGCTCCTTTATTTATTGGCTTAAATGTCAGTTATATTATCGTTGATTGCCGATACTGTCATTTATTAACACCCACAAAAAAGCCGCTCTCAATAAAGAGAACGGCTTTTGACTAACCTATTAACGAAGATCAGATTACTCTGACAGCGTTAAGCATTAGTTTAATACGTTAGCAACAACACCAGCGCCTACAGTACGGCCGCCTTCACG
>NZ_DATIRM010000029.1:0-3869 GCF_035469765.1 Psychrobacter sp. | reverse complement strand
GCACTTACTTGCATATTAAAGCCTTATTGTTATCGTGGTATACGCATAATAATATGGTACATTATAGTGAATCCTTGGTGCTGTGACGAACCATTAGCCTACGTATTATCGACCCTGAGCCGCACTGAAATTTACCAGTTTATCAAAGTAGGTTTCTCAAAACCTTTGAAGTGCCGTCGAGTAATAACAGCCCAAGCATGATAAAAATCAGCGATGTCATTGTTTACGTATGTCAGCTGTTTGGCCTGCGCTAGCAAGGATATGGCTATTTTTTTGTTTATACAACCGGTGATAATCGATGACGATTCACCACTTACAAAATATAATCTAAGGATAGAGTATGAGTGCCAGCCTAACCACGACTTTTGATGACAAAAACTCCGAAACATCAAACCTGATCAACCCCACTTTAGTCCTCAACTGCGGTTCCTCTTCTATCAAATACGCGCTTATCAGCGAAGACAATTCTATTCGTATCACAGGCCTTGCCGAAAACTTAGGTCTCGATACTGCCCGTATCAAACACACGACGTTAAATGGTGAAAAACTAGAAATCGCTATTGCTGGTGGTCGTCATGAGCTTGCCTTACAAAAAATCCTTGAGCTATTAGAGCAGTATCACTTTATTGCTGTTGGGCATCGTGTGGTACATGGCGGCCGCGAATATTCAGAAGCCGTGCAGGTGAATCAACATGTCTTAGAAGAAGTGAAGCGTTTAAAAGTGCTAGCGCCATTACACAATCCGGCAAACGCCCTGGGTATCGAAGCCGTACAAGCGATCTATCCTGATATGCCGCAAGTCGTGGTATTTGACACTGCCTTCCACCAAACCATGCCACCCGTCGCTTTCCGCTATCCGTTACCAAAAGCCCTTTATGAAGAACATAAAATCCGTCGTTATGGCTTTCATGGCACCTCGCATGCTTATGTATCAGAACGCGCCAGCCACATTACCAGCGCAACAGGACCACATGGTTGGTTGACTGCGCATTTGGGCAATGGCTGTTCAGCAACTGCCGTCTACGATGGCAAAAGTCTTGATACCAGTATGGGTCTAACCCCGCTTGAAGGTCTCATGATGGGTACGCGCAGCGGTGATGTCGATCCAAGCTTACACATTCATCTTAAGCGACAACTTGGCATGAGCTTAGAAGAAATCGACAAGATGCTCAATAGCGAAAGTGGTCTACTTGGCATTTCAGGCTTATCAAATGATTTGCGTACTATTGAGCAAGCGGCTAATGAAGGTCATGAAGACGCAAAGCTGGCGATTGAGATGTTCTGCTATCGTGTTGGTAAATACCTTGCCAGCTTAAGCTGTGCGCTCCCTGACTTTACTGGCATTGTCTTCACAGGTGGTATCGGCGAAAACTCTGTGACCACGCGAATGCGTATTTTGGAAGTCATGCGTCATTTTGGCATCAAAGTAGATGCCAGTAAGAACGCTGGCTTGGTCGGTGGCAATGAAGGCAGTTTCCATACTGACGATAGCAGTATTGAGCTGTGGGTTATCCCAACTGATGAAGAATGCCGTATCGCACAAGAAACTCGTGCGGCCTTGGGTCTACAATAAGACTAATACGCCTGCTATAAGAATCACAAGTTGATTCTTATACGCTCAATGATGACAATCTCCTTAAAAACATAATAAACAGTAGGATACATTATGCAAACTATTTTACTTGTGCCCATCAGCCGCGGTATCGGTGTGACATCAGCGGCTTTGGGTTTGATTCGTGCTTTTGATTACAACGGTATCAAAGCGGGTTTTATGAAGCCGTTTTTGCAAGACGATACGCTGGATAAGCAAAACAGTCTAGACAGCTCAAGCGCATTAGCCATGCATGCCTTTGGGCTAAAGCCACCTAAATCGATCAGCCGTCAACATGTTGAGCGTATGATTGGTGATGACAATCTTGATGACTTGATGGAAGAAGTGGTCGTTAACTATCATACCCTCGGCGATGACTACGATGTAGTGATCTGCGAAGGCTTAGTACCGACAACTGAAACTTCTTATGCCTCACAAATCAACCGTGCGATTGCTCATGCGCTAGATGCCAGAATCATCTTTGTGAGCACCGCTGATACCAGTAAACCTGCGTATTTGGCCGATAAGCTTGATGTCCATGCTCGTGAATTTGGTGGTATGGCAAGTGATCGTACGCTTGGCTGTATCTTGATGCGTATGCATGACTTACCAAATACACAAAGCACCTTAGAAAATCAAATCGTTGCCCCTGGTGAAGCGATTGTGAGTTTGGACAGCGGCTTTATCCAAGAAGTCCAACGCCTATCACCGCACTTCAATACTGAACAATTCCATCTCATCGGTGTTGTACCATTTAGCGACTCATTATCCGTGCCGCGTACGTGGGATATCGCGGCTGAGCTTGACGCCACTTGGCTCAATGTTGGTGAAGCAAAATCGCGCCGCATCAATCGCATCAGCTTGACCGCACGCTCAGTTGCACGTGTCGATGAAGTGTTCAAACGTGGCACGCTTATCGTGGTGCCGGGCGACCGCGACGATTTATTATTGGCAGCTGGATTAGCTTGTCTCAATGGTATTCCACTGGCAGGATTGGTATTGACCGGCGGCGTCGTGCCCAGTCCAACGGTCGCTGAGCTTTGGCAATCTGCACTCAAAACTGGTATTCCTGTAATGAGTGTCGAAGATGACAGCTTTGAGACGGTACAAAGTCTATTACACATGAGTGCTGAGATTCCAAGCGATGACACCGAACGCGCCGAGGAAGTGGCTCGCTATGTCGCGGCGCACCTAGATCTTAGCTGGATTAAAGCCTACTTTAGCCAAAATCATGAGCCGCGCTTGTCACCGTCAGCATTTCGTCATCAAGTGGTTAAAAAAGCGCAAATTGCCAAAAAACGTATCGTGCTGCCAGAAGGCTCTGAGCCGCGTACGGTAGAAGCTGCTTGTATCTGCCAAAGCCGTGGTATTGCCAACTGTGTGCTACTCGCTAAGCGTGCTGATGTTGAACAAGTCGCTAAGAACCGCGATTTAGTATTACCTGAAGGGCTTGAAATTATCGATCCTGACAGCTTAGATATGAGCAAATATATCGCCGCTGTAGTAGAGCGTCGCAAAGGTAAAACCAGCGCAGAAGTGGCTGCTGAATATCTGCAAGATACCGTTTATTTAGGTACGACCATGCTGCAAATGGACGAAGTTGATGGCTTAGTCTCTGGTGCGATTCATACCACGGCGAATACTGTCCGCCCAGCCTTTCAGTTGATTAAAACGGCACCGGAGTATTCACTCGTGTCGTCAGTATTCTTTATGCTGTTACCTGAGCAAGTGGTGGTCTATGGTGACTGCGCTATCAACCCTGATCCAACTGCAGAAGAATTGGCTGAGATTGCTATTCAATCAGCGCAATCAGCAGCCGCCTTTGGTATCGATCCAAAAGTAGCAATGATTAGCTACTCGACTGGCTCGTCAGGTACTGGCGCTGATGTCGAAAAAGTCACCCGTGCGACCCAAATCGTCCGTGAACGTGCGCCGAATCTAAAAGTCGATGGACCGCTACAGTATGACGCGGCTTCTGTTATGAGCGTCGGTAAGCAAAAAGCGCCGGATTCGCCCGTTGCTGGACAAGCAAACGTCTTTATCTTCCCTGACCTAAATACGGGTAATACCACTTATAAAGCGGTACAACGTAGTGCCAATGTGGTTAGTGTCGGACCGATGTTGCAAGGCTTAAATAAACCGGTCAATGACTTGTCACGTGGTGCCTTAGTCGATGATATTATTTATACCATCGCCCTCACCGCCATTCAAGCACATAGCGACGTTATTTAAGCATTTAAAGCTTCTTTCAAAATAAGTATTATTGAGCCGACTATCA
>NZ_DATIRM010000028.1:0-8276 GCF_035469765.1 Psychrobacter sp. | reverse complement strand
GATAAGATAGTTTCTGAGCCCATATCCGCCTACCGTTTTGCCAGCTACTGTTTTATAGCTACCATTAAAGATATTTTGGATACCGCGAGCATTATTGGCATAGCTTAAGTGGGTCAAATCACTAAAGCACTCATGCTCATCTTCAGTAGAGCCGGTGACAAACGCCACTTGAATGCGCTCAGAGGCAAGCTCCCCAAGTGCTAAGCTGCCCATTTGATACATGATTTGGCGCAGACTGTTACTATCCTTACGTGCCATCATGTCACTGCGTAAAGTGTTTTCACTTTCAGGCTGCCATTCTGCTTCCATCGCGGTCAAATCATCAACCAGCAGTTGCGTTGCTGCTTTTAAATACTGTCCACGGCGCTCACAGATACTAGCATCAGGATTGACACTCTCGCCGCTAGTGCATTGACCGTCAGTCGTTAGATAATCACTGAACGGGCGGTTGCCAGCACCTTCAGCGACGCCATTGGTATCTTGACCCCATAGCATAAACTCAATAGCATGGTAGCCTGTGGTCACATTGGCTTCACTACCGCCAATCTCACTCATCTCTGCCAACAGCTCAGGCGTGATGGTACGGGTATCTTGCTTGAGGCTACCAACGCTAATGCTATCGCTATTAATGATATTGTCTTTACTGTTATATTCACCTTCATAATCAGCGCTTACGTAGTCAATCAAGGCTTCATCTAAAGGCCAAGCATTCACCTGCCCCTCCCAGCTATCCGTACTGGCAATGCTACGCTTGTCATTGGCAGTCACAAAACCTTCATCAAATCTAAATACTTCAGTCTGTGAGTATGGCTGGCGCGCTGCTTTATAAGCGGCTTTTGCAGCATCCAAATTTTCTTGTGTCGGGGTTTCTACATAAGTATTGACGGCGCTCTGTAAAAGTTTTGCCGTCTCTAACGAATCCTTGTATGCAGCATGCGCCATATCCGCATAGCTAATAAGCAAGCGATCCATATGGGCTTGGTCAGCAGCTGATGAGGTTTTGCTGTCTGTTGTTTGGGTTGTTTCCGTTTGCGTGTCGGTCGTCACTTTTTCATCAGACTGTTTGCTACAACCTGAAACCATCAATATCCCCGCCAGTGCAGCAGCTAAAGTAGTCGGTAAAATTTTACGGCTTGTCGCTGTCTTGATATTCATAGATGTCCTTGATGGGCTTTAACAAAATAAAAAATAAGGTGCGTCTGTAACGTCGATACGAGTACGAAAAATAGGATTGGTTGTATGCTAAATTTATGGGAATTATAATGTTATTGATAACGATTATCAAATATAATTTAATAAAGACGGACAAATTTTAAGCAAAAAAAAGGCCAGCTTTACGCTGACCTTTTTTATCTTTGCTGTTAATCAATAAAGATTAACGAACGCTTTGTGGGGCATTAACCGTTAGCTCAACACGGCGATTTTGCTGACGACCATATTCAGAGTTGTTATCTGCTATAGGGCGAGACTCACCATAAGCTACCACGTTGATGCGGCTAGAGGATACGCCACGTGCGCTTAAATAGTTCGCTACTGCATAAGCACGGTCACGTGATAATTTCATGTTATAAGCATCAGAACCTTTGCTGTCAGTATGACCGGCAATCGTTACTGAGTTTTGGTTATATTCATTCATTGTAGATGCAAGCTTATCAAGCGTTGGCTTAAATGAGTTATTTAAAGTCGCGTCATCAAACGAGAACGTGATGTTACCTGGCATCACTAGGTCAATGTTACCATTGGCATTTGGTGTAACAGTTACACCAGTACCAGCCATTTGCTGCTCAAGTTGTTTTGCTTGACGCTCCATGTAATAACCAACGCCAGCGCCAAGTGCAGCACCAATAGCAGCATCACGACCCGTTTTATCACCACCAGTGGCTTTTGAAATAGTCGCGCCACCAGCTGCACCAGCTAAAGCGCCGATAGCAGTTTTGTTAAGACGCTGTTGTCCAGTGCTAGGATCCGTCACACAGCCAGTAAGAACCAAGCCTGAAGCGATTGCTGCAACCATTAATGTATTACGCATAGTATGTCCTCTTAAGTATTGAAAGTAATTGTGCTTTTTATGAAGCACGTCAATGGACTATAGCCATTAACCATATTTTGTTTGGGTGTTTATCGACACTCTCAACATTATGGCAATCCAATTCTTTTTCTGTGTAATATTTTGTCACATCTATGTATGAGAAGTACATAAGTGTTGATCAATTATTCTTTACCTCATTGGAGAGGTTACGTTTGCTACCACAAGTCACGTTTACAGCCGTACACGCTATTTTTTTCTGCTAAAATCCTTAAAAACATATTATCCATATAGCTGTCACATTTATACAAAGGGATTGGTTATGAGCCTAAACGCCACCATGCAAAAACTACACAAACGCGCGCCTACGTTAGGTAAAGCCGTATCGCTAGCCACGGCAACAGGCGTTATCGCTGCCAATAGCTTTGGTGGTAGTATCCCTTTGTGGCTGATGGGCGTGGGCAAAATCATTACGGGCGCGCCTATCGCAGATAAAACAGTGATTAAAATTACCAATCACTGGATTAGCAGTAACAATGCCTTAATAGACAATCTGCTCCCACGCAAAGATTGGCGCATTAATCTCCCTGATGACGTGCATGTGAATGGTAAATACCTCTTGGTCAGCAATCATCAAACTTGGGTTGATACCAGTATCGTGCAATATATCAGCGAAAAACGCTTACCCCTGACGCGGTTTTTCACCAAATTTGAGCTGATTTATATTCCAATTGTCGGTCAGGCTTTTTACTTTTTAGATTTTCCCATGATGCGCCGTCACTCCAAAGAAGCGATTGCCAAAAACCCTGCACTCAAAGGCAAAGATATTGAAGAAGCCAAGCGTGCTTGTGCGTTATTAAAAGACAAGCCCTTTACCTTATTGAATTATTTAGAAGGCACGCGCTTTACTAAAGAAAAGCACGATAAGCAAAACTCGCCCTATACCCATCTATTAAAACCGCGTGCCGGTGGCTTATCCTTGGCAATCAGCGCCCTAGGTGAAGACATCGATGGCATTTTAGATATGACCATCGTGTATCCTGATGGCGTGCCAACCTATGGGGATTTGTGGAAAGGCAATATCAAACGTTTGGGGGTTGATGTACAGTATATTGACATACCCGATGATTTGTTTGCCGGTGTCAAAAATGGTGGCTACGAGAATGATGAGATTATTAAATCTCAGATGTTTGATTGGGTTGAGAAGATTTGGCAACAAAAAGATCAGCGTATCAGCACTATGTTGGCTGATTTTGAAACCAATCCTAAGGGCTAATAATAAGGGCCAATAATTAGAACCTTTAGAAACACAGCAATATATGAAAGAGAATAATGGGTAAAATACCAAATTATAATGGTTGATGGCTTGTTTTTTGGCATTATTCATTGATAATGTGCATAACAATTAAAACACTTTTGTATTTCATCATGATTGGCATAATGCCTTTCATGATTGCTGCCATTTACCACTTATAAGGACTGACTGTGCCCGCCTCTTCTTCTAGCCCGCTTATAGAGTCAACGTCGCCCAATCAGTCCTCAGTACGTTCAGAATCACAAGCAGGGTTACCCGAGTCTGCGCCTTTAGAACCAAACTGTCCCAAACCAAATCGCCTCAAGCTCGCTTATGATATCGTGATGATCATAGCTATCAGTATTGATCTATTGCTCATCAGTACTGATGCTATTTTGATGAGTACTTTCAGTAGCGACACGGCAAGTTGGCTTGGTCTCTCCAATCAGCTGTACTGGTATCAAAACCATGTTCATGATTCGTTACGTAGCGCAGGTGGCTTTTTTACCTTATTTTTGATTGCAGAGCTGCTATTACGCTGGGCAATTGCCATCAAAGACAACATCTATTACCGTTGGTTCTTTTTTCCTTTTGTACATTGGTACGAAGTGTTAGGCTGTTTTCCACAGTTGCGCGCGCTGCGGTTATTCCGCGCGGTCATTATCGGACGACGTCTATATCAGTTGGGCTATCAAGTATTGCCGCAACCATGGATCAATAGAATCAACTTTTATATCGATTTAGTATTGGAAGAGTTATCTGACCGCGTCATTTTGACCACCATTCAAACCTTTCGTCAACAGCTTACCGACCCTGAAAGACAGAAATCGTTTATCGAATCGACCATAGCGCGCAATCGTGATGAGATTGAAACAGCAATACTGTCTTTACTACGTAAAGAGCTGGCGCCGAAGCTACAAGCACTGACCGAATCAACAGGCGGCGGTGCTATCCTCGCTAGTGAAATGGGAAATGCCATTCAAGAAGGGCTTGCCAATACAACAGAGCTGCACCGCTATCTGCGCATGATACCCATAGCTGGTAGCCTAATTGAATCACAGCTACAGCATGTAGGGCATAATATCGGTGAAAACGTGGTGTATGCGCTTAATGAGCGTCTGCTGGATGCTGAACGTATCGATGCTTTGATGGTCGCTATTGCCACTGGCATTGCACAAGTTGATACCAATAATCCGGCATTAGACCACCTGATTGCCAGTATTATCGATGATGGTTTGACCGAGTTCGAAGCCCAAATAAAAGTCCAACAATGGAAGCATCAAGACTTGCTCAACTTATAAAAGTTTTAACATAACGACTTGTTAATAAAAATATCACCAGAAATACAGCACCACGATCACCTTTTGAGGATGTAGATTATGACCATTGCAGACAATGACAACCATGCCAATGCCGCATCAACCACGCCTGCACTAGCCTTTTTTGGCAAAATGTTAACTTTCTCACGTGTGCAATTTAGCACCAATGATGTGGCAGCGATTACCGCCCAATTGCAAACCACGCTGAGTAATAAAAACAGCAATATTCCTGTCCTAATCGACAGCGAGGTTGAGCAAGATTTATCAGCATTGGTAGAATTGCTTTGGTCTTGGGGTTTACAACCGATTGGTGTCATAACAGGTTTACTTGACGCCCAAGCACGCGAATTACGCTTGGCGATATTTCCTGCTGACGGCAAACGTATTGAACGCATTTTACCCAGTAAAAAAGCAGTCACGCAGCTAAGCCAAGTCGCCGCCTCTACAACGCCTGCTACCGAATCTATCGAAGCGACAGTAGATGGCGTGGCTGCTAGTGCAGTCAATACTCATCAAGCGCTGCAAACCAGTGACTCCAATGACGCAGCTTTGCCTGCAGAAACGCTTATCAGTGTTGAACACATTACCAGTCTTATCTATGACCAAATGCTGCGCTCAGGTCAAAGCCTCAATCATGTTGGCGGCGATTTAATTTTGACCAATAGTGTCAATAGCGGCGCTGAAGCCATTACCGATAACAATTTACACGTTTATGGTCGTGCCCAAGGGCGCTTGGTTGCTGGTGCGACCGGTGATAAGGATGCACGTATCTTCTGCCAAGTCTTTAACCCCTCTTTGGTGTCAGTTGCCGGTACCTATTGCTTACGCGACAATCTGCCTAAGCATGTGATTAATAAATCGGTAGAAGTACGGTTTTTAGAAGGTCAGGGCTTAGTGTTCACCGTGATGGATGAGTCTCAAGTGAATAAAGGCGTTCAATCCTAGCCATTTATGTAGATATTTTTACGTTTAAAGGGTAAATATAGCAAAAACTATTCTAATTCATATTGTAGTAAGTTTATTTAACAAAACTGAGCTATGATGAATTTGTAGCTCTGCCACTATTTACCACACTTACGCGCGTATATATGAGTCAGCTAATCGCTTATTTTTATATCTCAGCCGTTTGTATGCTTTAATAGAGAGTTGCTATAAGTTTTTCTATATTTATGCTAGGCTTACGCTCGCAGAGAGTATATATACGTTATATCGACGACCAGCAAATATGCTGTTTTATATAATAAATATCTCATCAATTCATCAATTCATAGGAGTGTGCCATTGTGGCGAAGATTGTTGTAATCACTTCGGGTAAAGGCGGTGTGGGTAAAACCACGACCAGTGCTTCTTTTGCTGCTGGTTTAGCGTTACGTGGCTATAAGACAGTTGTTATCGATTTTGATGTGGGCTTACGTAATTTAGACTTGATTATGGGCTGCGAAAATCGAATTGTTTATGACTTTGTCGATGTTATCAATGGTAATGCACGCCTATCTCAAGCGCTTGTCAAAGATAAGCAGCTTGAAAATTTATATATTTTGCCTGCCAGTCAAACGCGTGATAAAGATGCATTGACGGATGAAGGTGTGGCGGAGATTATGGACGAGCTGTCTAAGCAATTTGACTATATCATCTGTGACTCCCCTGCTGGTATCGAACGCGGCGCGCAGTTGGCAATGTACCATGCGGATGAAGCCATTATCGTTACCAATCCTGAAATCTCGTCAGTACGTGACTCAGATCGAATCATCGGCATCTTGCAAAGTCAGACCAAAAAGGTTGTTGAAAACCAAGGCACAGTGCGTGAGCATCTCATTATCACGCGCTATAATGCAGAGCGAGCAGCAGCCAATGAAATGATGGATATTGAAACCATCTCAAATGACATCTTAAAAGTCCCATTACTTGGTGTTGTACCGGAAAGTCACTCAGTGCTTGAAGCATCTAACCACGGCGAACCCGTGATTCATTATACTGATTCTGTCGCTGGTCAATGTTATGATGATATTGTTGCGCGATTCTTAGGTGAAGAGCGTCCGTTACGTCATATTGATGTGAAGAAAAAGAGTCTATTACAGCGCTGGTTTGGAGGTTAATAATGAGTAAGAAAAAAGGATTTTGGAGTAGCTTATTTGGCACTGAAGACAGCAATACAGGCAGTGCCAATATGGCAACCGAGCGCTTAAAGGTTATCGTCGCAAGTGAAAACCGCTTAAACAATCGCTTGACCGCAGACCGTATCGAAAAAATGAAGCGCGAGATATTAGAAGTGGTTAATAAGTATGTCAATGGCGTACAGATTGATGATGTGAATATCAATCATCGTTCTGAAGACAGCCTCGATGTGCTTGAGATGAACATCAGTTTGCCTGAGCATAAAAAGTGATGTTGTGACTGATAACAAATCTATTTTAGTCACAAAAAAAGCCCTGAGTATCATACTTGGGGCTTTTTTTGTGACTATTTTAGGTTATTCATATTTTAACCCCAATTCGGGATAAGCGAGCAAAAAAAAGGCAAAAAAAGAAGTCCAAAGTTGCTAAAGTAAGTTTACCAAGACAAACTTCACAACAAGGACTTCCTACATGGACAACCTAACCGAACTATACTGCCATATTGACGACTTTTATCAGCAACTCAAACCTGAGTTTGACGCTCATTTGATCGCTCATGGCCGTCAACGGCTAAGAGCATGCAAGATAAGTGTACCAGAGATGATGACCATCTTGATACTGTTTCATCAATTGCGTTATCGACAGTTTAAATCCTTTTACTCCCATCATCTGCTGGGCATGATGACACGTGAATTTCCAAACTTGCCAAGCTACTCAAGATTTATAGAGCTTATACCACGCAGTATCATGCCTTTGTGTGCCTACTTGCAAAGCATGATGGGCGACTGTACGGGTGTCAGCTATATTGATTCCACTAAGATTGCAGTTTGTCATAATAAGCGTATCTATCGTCATAAAGTATTTGGGGGTTTAGCGCAAAGAGGTAAAAGTAGTATGGGCTGGTTCTACGGCTTTAAGCTGCATGCGATTATCAATCATAAAGGTGAGCTTATATCCGTCAAAATGACTGCGGGTAATACGGATGACAGAGCGCCTGTTAAGGATATGGCAGCGCCTTTATTTGGCAAGCTGTTTGGTGATAGAGGTTACATCAGTAAAGCACTAAATGCGTGGCTCACGAAAAACAGCAATACCACGCTGATCACTAAGCATCGGCGCAATATGAAACCACAAGTGATTGAGCCGATGGATGAGGCACTGCTCAATCACCGCTCTTTGGTTGAGACGGTGTTTGGGGCACTGAAAAACTTGTGCCAAATTGAACACTCACGCCATCGCAGTGTGACGGGGTTTATCACTAATCTGCTGTCAGGTTTGATTGCTTATTGCTGGTTTCCTGATAAACCTACTATTAAAAATATGACTTTGTAAGGTTAAATAGACACATAATAAGTGTTATCAATAACTTACGATGTGGCTTATCCCGAATTGGGGTTAATCTAAGGTTTGTACGCCGCCACCATTGACAAATATGGTCTGACCATTAACCCAAGTCGATATCGGCGCAGCAAAATACAGCATAGCACCAGTGATATCATCAGCTTCACCCAAACGCTCAATAG
>NZ_DATIRM010000027.1:0-12352 GCF_035469765.1 Psychrobacter sp. | reverse complement strand
ATTAATAGTATTATTAAGTTGCTGGCACATTGGGCAGAACCTTAATGATGCAAACAATTACAAATAATCCTTAATGAATCCTCAAATAGCTAAAAAAGGGCATTATTAAAAACGATTGTTGGTATTATTGTTGGTATCGTCAATATGTGAAATTATAAAACCCATATATTAAAAGGCATACAGGCTTTACTTTACTTCCTGCCGTTCCGACCAAAGACAGAAGTAAAATAAGGTCAATCATTATTTATAATGGTTGGCTTTTTTTTGGGTTAAATTTGGATGGTAATAAAGTGACTTTAGATATAAGACATTAGGCAGGAGCTATAATTTATATAGGTTTTTTCAATGAAAAACATACATCCTACTATGGCTCGCGTTTTTCAACAGACCAGCTTAAAGCCATCTGAATTAGCACATGCCCTAGAAACAACACCTGCTACTATTACCAATTGGTCAAAACGAGGTATATCTAATCAGGGAGCTATAAAAGTCGCGCGTAAGTTTGATATCGACGTTAATTGGATCATGATGACTTCAGAAGAATTGGCTGTGCCTAAAAAGTTAGACACAAACAATACTGTTAATCATATCAAACTCAGTGCTACCGAAAAGCATCACTTATCTAGCCATTTTGAAACCGTTATAGCAGATCTAGAATCAGTTAACGCATTACTCTTATCTATACAAGAAGCTATTAAAACTGGACATACTGAACGTGCTACAAAACTTGCGAATATAGGTCAACAATTAACTGAAGACTTAATCAAGCAGTCTAATGCACATCTTGATACACTCACGATAATGTCGTAGCTCTATCTTTACTATTTACCTAAAGGAAGAATTATCTACACACATAAAAAAGCCAGCCATTGAATCCAGTGACTGGCTTTTTTATGCTTAATTACTCTTTATTGAGTATTACAAAGATGCTTTAGTAATCGCACTTAGCGCTTCATTGATGACAAATACTTTAGATTTAATGTCTTTAAAACCAAATGAAGTCAGCCTTTGGCTATGCTTATCTAAATATCTGTTGGCATCTTCTAAGTTATCAAACACATAAATACCGCCCGCTTCTTGCGTTTCTTCGTTTTCTGTCCATAGCTTATAGACCAAGCCGTTCTCGGTAGCAATATCTTCGGCTAGCTCTTTCATAGCGTCGAAAAATTCACTACCAAAAGGGCCATTATAAGGAAAGTCGACTTGTAAAAGATATTTCATAATTTAACCCTCATTATTATTAATATAGGTTGGCAAAATGTATGCCGCTAGATGACGATAATCTTAACATATTACGATTGCCTATAGACTTTTAACAAGCGAGCCGCTAGGGTAAATACTTTACGTTTACTCTGGTTTGATCTATGTCTGAGCTTAGCGCGCCACGCCCTGCTGCTCTCGAAACTCATGCCACTTATGCGCCTTGGGAAGCTTACCAGCGACCTTATGTGCGTGATTTGGCGTATGTGTTGGCTTGCCCAAACGTATTGACTAAATGGCTTGACGTTGCGCCCCACCAAAACACTCATGCTATCTCAGTACATAGCGCAAGCTTTTGGCAACAGCAATTTGAGGCATATCAGCAGCGTTTAAAAGAATTGGATACAACCAATGACTATCAGGCGCTGACCCGCTATTTATTAAAACGTCCCAGCCCTAATCGTTTGGGCTTTCACTTTGAGGGATTATTGTCATTTTGGTTAGAAGATGGCTTTGCACGCAACTTGCATCCGTATGAGACACTGGCTAATAACGTGCAACTTTTTAACGGCAAACAGACGACTGGCGAGCTTGATTTGATTTTGTATAATCATGAGGAAAAGCTCACCGAACATTGGGAGCTTGCGATTAAGTTCTTTATGGGATCAGCACCTTTTGAGCCTGAAAACTGGGTTGGTATCAATTCCAATGACAATCTACAGCGTAAAATGACCCACATGCAAACCAAGCAGTTTGATAGCATTTGGGTCAATACTGAGAAGCATGGACAAATTAAAATTGATAAGCGTTATGGGGTGATAAAAGGGCGGTTCTTTTTGCCGATAAATACCAAGGGCTTTGATTACCCGACTTGGCTCACACCAAGTTTTCCCATGCACGAATGGTGCGATAAGGATGACAATCTCAATCTTGCAAAGATAAACATTGATACATTGCGCGCTGCTCATTATATCGAATGGTTCAGCAAACGCGACTTCTATGATGGACGTCAGTCGTCAATCATCTATGCTGAAGACAGTATATTAAAAGCAGGTTTATACTTTGCAGGCGATAAACCTATTGTCATTTATCCTAATCTTAATAGCTCTCAATCACCTGTATGAGCTCATATCTCAGCATGTCGGCACTCGGCATGCGCTCCGCATGAAAACGCACGATTGCAATGCCTGCACTGGCAAGTGCTTTGTCTTTTTTGTCATCTGCTTTTTGTCGTGCCTTACTGTTATGCGTCCAATCATCAAGTTCAATGGCAACCAAGGTAGTCTGAGCATCGATATCAACGATTACATAGTCAACACTTTGACGGCAGATACGATTGAACCAAAAGCTGCGCTCAGACGTCTCATTACTATTCGCCTCGATAATCCGTGATAGCTGGACTTGTACAAAGATATGATATTCTGGCAATGCATTCTTTAACTTGTTAAAAAATATCACTTCGGTAGCGGTCATGATAGGCATAGGCGCAAATGGCCAAATAGCTAACTCATCACCGCGTACAGGCGGCGGATCTGGCTCAATAACTTGTTTATTAGAAAATAGTTTTGGTAAGGTTATCAGCCCCAAAAAGCCAACTGCCAATATTAAAAACATAACGCCAAATGACATGGTTTTACCTTATACAGTATCAAAGCAGTTAGATAGCTTGCTTACTATGCTAGCCTAGCCAACATAACAAACTACCTTTAGCTGCAGCAGGTCGACCCTTATGGGCTGACAGGTTATACAGAGAGAAACGAAAAATCGGCGCTCATCGTAACTAAATATGAGCAAATGGACAAACACTAAAATAAAAAACACGACAATAGATGTCGTGTTTTAATCATAAAGGTATTAAACGATAATAAGTGAAGTAACGCTCATTAAGATTTTAGATGCTATTTCATTATCATGTGTTTAGCAGTTTAACAATATCTAGCGCCAGTATAATACCCAAGCACTGGTGGTATTCACTTTAGGGTCACTATTAATCTGATCTTTTAAAGCCAATGCCGCCAATTTACCGCGCTCAGGACCGACGATAACTCGTACGCCGCGACTGGTCGGGCTGGTCTTAACTTGATAGCCTGCTGATTGGAATTTTTTTGCCATCTCATTCGCTTTGGCTTGATCGTTTGCCAATGCTACTTGTACCCCAAAGCTACCTTTAGCATCGGTTTCTTTGACTTCTTTACGGGCTTCACTGAGTTTTTTCTGAGCTTCTCGCTTAGCATCCACCGATTTTTTAGCCAACGCTTCTTCTTTTTGACGACTTGCTTCACGTGCCTGCTCAGCATTAGCGGCTTCACGCTCTAAGCGCTCTACCTGCTTACGCGATGGAATCGTAATGGTTTGACCGAGATGTAAAGATGTCGACGGTGAGAGATTATTCGCTTGGGCTAATACTTCTACCGGCATATTGTACTGACGTGCCAGCTTGATCAAACCATCGCCTCTTTTGACTTGATAATCAGAGGACGACTTAGGCGGCTCTTTTTTTGCGGCTTCATCCGCCTCACGCTTTTTTTGCGCAGCAACTAAGGCTTCAGCCTGCTCTTTAATAGCCGCTTGTCTTTTAGCTTCCTGCTGCTCCGCTAGTGCTTTTTTCCTTGCTTCAGCACTGTTAGCAGAATTGGTGGAATTATCTGCATTAGCAGGTGCCGATACGGGTGTTGCAAGCGTGTTCTTAGTCGCATCCTCATTGGTACTCGGTGTGGTGCTCGCCATATATTGCTGACTTTCAGCGCGTGCTTTTGCCAATGCTTGCGCTTCTGCCTCTTCTTGTTCAGTTAAGAATTGCTTCGCACGCTTTTCTTGTTCTGCAACGCGAGCAGCACGCTCTTTTTGTTTTTGTGCCAAGATACGTTTTTCTGTTTCAATATCTATCGTCAATGGCTGCGCAGATGTCGGCTCAGCATTTGGCTTATCTATCATTGCTGACGCTGGCTGTGATTTATTGGTATCACCAATCTGTTGCACCATGGCGTATAGCATCACGCTACCACCTAGAATCATCCCAATGCCCAATAAGGCTTGTCTCGAAAAGTTCATCCGTTTACGTCTCTTAGTTGGTAATAAGGTTGATTGGGCGGCGCAGCTGTCATCTTAGAGCTATTATGTTGATAACTTTAAGCAGCCATTATTAGCGCCGGTTACATTCATCTGTTTTACAGTAATGCCATTTGTTTCAAGCACTTTGATTATAAAGCATATTTTTCATGCTGTCTGCCACCACGCTATTACTAAGGCTAACATCAAACAGTCACTATTCTAACGTAAATTATCGCGTTTCAAGTGTAGACAATGCCTCTCCTATGGTATGGAAAGAACCGCAGACGACAATTAAGTCTTGTGGCTGACTGCTGTCTACCACGGCATTAGTTGCTTCTGGCAAACGCGCAAACGTATGGATTTGGTCGCTGTTGATATACTTTGCCAAGATACCTTGCAACTGCTCGGTAGTAGCAGCGCGTGGATAATCAATTTCGGCGATAAACCAATCGCTAATAGGCAAACCTGCTGTCGTCAAACGCTGAACCACTTTATCGATATCTTTATCGCCTAGCATAGAAAACAGAATTTTGATGGTTGGTTGTGTAGCGCTATGTTGACTAGCAGTATTTTTCTTTGCCAAATGTTGTTGCCATAGCGGCAATAACTGCGCCAATAAAAACTCAACACCTTGCTCATTATGTGCCACATCAAATAACCATTGACGTTCATACACTTCACGATAATCAAAGCGACCAGCAAGCTTGACCGTCTGTAGCGCTTGCTCGATAGCATCGATATCTATTTCTAATGGACTGGCAAGCACCGCTGATAAAGCATTGGCAGTATTGGTCAATGACAGCGCTGGGCGTGGCAATTGCAAAGTCACAGCGGCATTACTGTATTGCCAAGTGCTTGCATCATTTTCGCGGTAACTAAAATCCTTGCCGACTTGATAACAAGTTGCCTGATGCTTATCAATAGTCTGCTGTACGCTATTGGGCATCTCTGCAGCACCGTAAATCACGCTAATACCATCACGTAAAATACCTGCTTTTTCCGCACCGATGGCTTCTACATTATCACCCAACCAATCAACATGGTCGATAGCGATATTGGTAATCACTGCCATATCAGGATCAATGATATTGACCACATCTAAGCGACCGCCGAGCCCTACTTCTAATACCCATACATCACAGTCTGCTTCAGCAAATATCAGTAAAGCAGCCAATGTTGTCATCTCAAAAAACGACAAGGTTAAATCGCATTTTAGGCGCGCGGCTTCTACCTTACTAAAGGCATTAATCAAGGTTTCGTCGCTGACCATCTCGCCATTGATGCGCACCCGTTCATTGAAAACACTGAGATGTGGCGACTGATATAGTGCCGTTTTATATCCTGCGGCTTGACACATCTGAGCGATAACCGCTGTCGTTGACCCTTTCCCATTGGTGCCTGCCACCGTAAATACATAAGCATCATCTTTGGCTGACTGTACCACGGCCAATGCCTCAGCAACTGGCAGTACGCGTGACAAACCCATGTCTATCGCTGAGACATGAATATGCTGCATATAATTGAGCCATTCAGTTAAGCTGGAGGTGTTATTTGGGCTGCTGTTATTAAGGCTATTAGAGTGAGACACTAAAGAATCAGACATGGACAAAACCTATATCGAAGTTTGAGATAAAAGATAACGCGTATCGTAAAAGATGCAACTAATATGGATAAATATGAAAGGCATAACGGGCTTGCCACAAAGCAAAAATAGCATTTACCGTTATTCACGATAAATGCTATTCGTTAGTTTTACATATTTGGCAGATATTAGCACGCGGCTAAATCATTATGCTGCTAAATTATTAAACAGCGGCTAAAGTTAAACCGCTTTAACAATTTAGCATGCGTTTTACTGTTTACTGAGCGTTCACGTTAGGCACATGGCACATTTTTGCAAGCAAACGATAAATAGTATCAATCATTTGATGACGATGTACCACTTCATCGACCACACCATGCTCTAATAAGAATTCAGCACGCTGGAACGGCTCTTCTAATGTCTCACGTACAGTCTGCTCAATCACCCGCTTGCCAGCAAAGCCAATCATTGCTTTTGGTTCCGCCAAATGCACGTCACCCAGCATCGCTAAAGAAGCAGTGACGCCACCGTAGACAGGATTAGTTAGCACCACGATATATGGAATACCAGCAATTCTTAAACGCTCAATCGCTGCTGCTGTTCTTGCCATTTGCATCAATGATAACAAGCCTTCTTGCATACGCGCGCCGCCAGAGGCAGCAAAGCAAACTAGCGGCACTCTATCTGCAAGGGCTTTTTCAGCCGCTTGCACAAAACGATCGCCAACCACTGAGCCCATAGAGCCACCCATAAAGCGGAAATCAAACGCACAAGTAACCACATCAAGATTGCGCAATTTGCCATATAGAACAATCAGCGCTTCACTCTCTTTGGTTTTTTCTTGTGCTTCTATCATACGCTGCGGATATGGCTTACTGTCTACAAATCTTAACGGATCTTTAGCGGTAAACTCTTGCCCAAGCTCACCTTCTACTTGATCCAGTAACCAGTTTAAGCGCTCACGAGCAGTCATTGGCAAATGATGGTCGCAATGCGGGCATACATAGCAGTTGAAGATCAGCGCTGTATTGGTAATGACAGAATGGCAGCTGCTGCATTTTGTCGAGGGTTCTGTCTCTACCGCAGTTAATTGCGCCGTCAGTTGCTGTTTGATACCCGGTATCGGGCGCTCAAACCATGATTGACCAGCCATAGTACCATTCGGCTGCGGGCTAGTTGCACCATTAGTCGTATCAGATTTTGTTATCGTATCAGTCATATTATTCGCCATTATCTAAAGCTTATTGGCAAGCTCACTTATGCACTTGTCCCTAAGAGTCAATTTAATCGTCACAAACCCTTATAACTTGAGCAGTCATAAGGCACGCTCATGCGTTATTGTAACCATTTATATGTGATGTTAGTTTACACACGTAAACTAACTTTAGCAAAGCCATTTGCCTGTGTCTTTATAAACATTGTTATAAATATTGTGACGATAACTTGCCTTAATTGCTTGAGTTGGCGCTTAAACCATCAAGTGCACCGCGTAGCTCATCCATTTTTGCCATGATTTTTTGCTGAGCGTTAGCAACAGCAGTGGCATCATTAGCATCAATATCAGCAAAGTTCTGCACCAATGCACTACCAACAATAATACCATCCGCATGAGCGCCAATTGCTTTGGCAGAGGCAGCATCACGGATACCAAAACCAACACACACTGGCAGATCTGTCTCTGCTTTAATCGCTTGTACTCGTCTTGCAACATCGTCAGTATCTAGCGTTGCCGAGCCTGTCACACCTTTCAAAGACACGTAGTAGATATACCCGCCACAATGGGTTAATACTTGCTCACGGCGCTCAGGTAAAGTAGTTGGCGATAATAAGAAAATCTCATTCATCGAATGCTCAGTTAAATGCTGAGTAAAGCTACCCGCTTCTGCTGGTGGCAAATCAACCATCAAAATACCATCAACCCCTGACTGCTCACATAGCGCCACGAAACTGTCATAACCGATAATCTCTACTGGATTGAGGTAACCCATGAGGATAATTGGCGTCTGCGTATCTTGCTGACGGAACTCTTTGACCATTTTTAGCGCATCACGAGTACTGGTACCTGCAGCCAACGCTCGCTCGCCTGCCAGAGCAACGGTCGGACCATCTGCCATTGGATCAGAAAATGGTAAGCCAACTTCAATCATATCGGCGCCGTGCTTCACTAAGTCATGTAGCAAGCCAACAAAGTTAGTAGGATTGGGATCGCCTGCCATCACATAAGGGATGAGTGCTTTTTTATTTTGTGCCTTTAGGGTCTCAAAGGTGCTTTCAATACGGGTCATAGTGATCTCTTAATTGTTATAAATTGGCTCTTAGCATCTGACTTGAAAAGATGAAATAGTTTATTTAAGTGATATATCAAACAAAGGACACTAAGCAATTTCTCTTATAAAAAATGATTTAAAAACTTGCAAAAGTGGCGACTACAACTCAATTCCTTCTGCTTTCATCACTGAATGCAAATCTTTATCACCTCGCCCTGACATATTGACAATGATGGTTTGATCAGGTGTCATGGTTTTAGCCAGCTTCAGTGCATAAGCAACCGCATGGGCAGACTCAAGCGCCGGAATGATACCTTCTTTACGTGTGACTTCATGGAAGCCCTCTAACGACTCTTTATCGGTACAGCCAACATATTCAACGCGCTTCATGTCTTTTAAGAAGCTATGCTCAGGACCAACACCGGGATAATCAAGACCAGCTGAGATAGAATGTGTTTCTTGGATTTGACCTTCATCATCTGCCATCAGGTAAGTACGATTGCCATGTAAAACACCAATACGACCTGCTGCAAGTGGTGCTGAATGACGACCCGTTTCAATACCATCGCCTGTCGCTTCAACACCGTACATTTTGACATCAGTATCATTTAGGAAGTCAAAGAATAGACCAATAGCGTTAGAGCCACCACCGACACAAGCGACCAACGCATCTGGTAATTTACCAGTCATTTGTAAATGTTGAATACGCGCTTCTTTACCAATAATCGCTTGGAAATCACGCACCAGTAACGGATAAGGATGCGGACCGGCAACCGTACCGATAATATAATAGGTGCTATCAACATTGGTAACCCAGTCGCGCATGGCTTCATTCATAGCATCTTTTAATGTACGTGAACCAGACGTCACCGGCACAACTGTCGCACCAAGCAAGCGCATACGGTAAACGTTCATCTTTTGACGCTCAACATCATCAGCGCCCATATAAACGATACATTCAAGTCCCAAACGCGCAGCAATCGTCGCCGTCGCAACGCCATGTTGCCCCGCTCCAGTCTCTGCAATAATACGTTTTTTACCACTCATTTTGGCAAGGAGTGCTTGACCAATGGTGTTATTGACCTTATGAGCGCCAGTATGGTTTAAGTCTTCACGCTTAAAGTAAATTTGCGCACCGCCAATCTCATCACTCAAACGCTTGGCATGATAAAGCGGTGTTGGGCGACCGACATAGTTGACCAAGTCATTGTGATACTCTTCCCAAAACGCGGGGTCGGCTTTTACTCTGGTATATAACGCTTCTAGCTCTTCTAGTGCCGCCATCAAGGTTTCAGAAACGAAGCGTCCGCCATGTACCCCAAAATGTCCGCGCGCATCTGGATACTGGTTGAAATCTTGTACGTCTGTTGGATTGGTAAAAGTATTAATGGCTTTAGCAGTGGTAGATAAATCTTTATTAGCGACATGACTCATGGTAATTCCTACTGTAAGAAGTGGTATTTTTAGAATGATTATTTTCTTGCGTAAATATAGGTGTTTGGAATAACTCTAGGAAAAACTACTCACTTGGTTAGCATTATTATTTTGCCATCGATCGTGTTTTACCGCTTTCATAAAGGCACGCATTTTAGCCGCGTCTTTTTTGCCTTTATCAACTTCAATCCCGCCGCTGACATCGACTGCATAAATAGGCAAATCACGAGTCGCAGTGACATTATCAGTAGTCAGTCCACCTGCCAATACAATCGGTAGCGAACTATCTTGCGGTATCAAACTCCAATCAAAGCGCGCGCCCGTACCACCATATTTATGCTGATGATACGCATCAAGTAAGATACTACTGGCACCTGCTGCTGCAAACGTATCGATTTGCGCTCTCACGCTCGCAGTGGTATCTTGCTCGGCATTGATACGCAGCGCTTTCATCCAACGTTTATTTACAGTACTTGCTAGCTGACGGCACTGCTCAGGGGTTTCATCACCATGAAATTGTATGACATCGAAAGGTACATTATCTGCCAATGTCATCAACTCATCTTCAGCCATATTGACTACTAGAGCGACCACAGTGATAAAAGCGGGTACAGCGGCGCTCAAAGTCTGTGCTTGTTCGATGGTCACAGCACGCGGGCTTGGCGGATAAAACACTAAGCCAACCGCATCCACACCCAATTGAGCGGCAGTTTGAATATCAGTAAGCTGAGTAAATCCACAAAACTTAACCTGCATGATGCAACCTTAAATATGACGCTGAGTATGAAATGGCTAAATTAGCTTGGCTAAAATAATAGCAGGCGATAAATACTACCTGCCAACGTCAAAACTAAGTATGATAATTTGTTAATTGAATGGCAAATCAATTGCATCCAAAAACTTATCCTAGCATACTTTTATTCATAGTTTTGCTTATGATTGCGATTGATTAAAATAAGGATTCCTGAATGTCTCAAGCAACGGCAGCAGATGCAAAAAACACCAATAGTAATGGTGAAAACGTCACTATAAATCAGCCTCACTATCTTATGTGGTTCCGCCGCGACCTACGAATCCATGATAATACCGCTCTAGCGGCACTCTGTGAACGCGCAAACGAAGATAACGCTCTGGTCAGTGCCGTATTTTTTCTCACTCCTAAGCAATGGCAAGCACATGATATGTCATTAGCCCAGCTTGACCATATCGCCCGCACCTTGCCTATCCTAGCAAACGACCTACAAACGCACTTAAATATAAAGTTGACCGTACAAGTTATGGCAGATTTTGCTAACTGTAATGCAAACTTAATTGACTTGTGCACCGCAAATAATATCTGCTGTGTCATGGCGAATCACGAATATGAAGGCAATGAGATTACACGTGACGAAGCATTGCACAAACACTTTGCAAAAGCGGATATTGAATTTATCCGCTGGCATGACCAATGTATCTTGCCACCGCAAAGCATCACTACTAATGACGATAGCATGTAACAGGTATTTACCCCATTTTATAAGAAATGGCGGCATACCTTGGAGGTGGGTGATATACAAATACATAACGCCCTTACCATCAATAATAATAAAATTGATCTACAGTCATCAAAGGCATGCGCCAATACGATTGAAGACATCGAAGCCTTGGGCAAAGAGACCGTCAGTCACTATCAACAATATTTAAAGAGTCTTGAAAACTACCAGTATATCAATATGGACACCCAGCTTGAGTACGCTCGTAGCGCTTATCCTGCTGGTGAAAATGCTGCTCGAAAGCGTTTAGCAGCATTCATTGCTGAAGATATTGATAACTATGATGTGAGTCGCGATGTACCCAGCTTACATGCTACCAGTCAGTTATCAGCCTATCTGACCATTGGCGCAATCAGCCCCAGACTTTGCTACTTACAGGCATCTAAAGCACAAGAAGAGCTACATGGTAATGATGGCGATAATGATGACATTAATCGCTGGATAAGCGAGCTTGCTTGGCGAGATTTTTATCGTCATGTACTCGTCGAAAAACCAGCGTTGATACACCATCAAGCTTATAAACATGAAACAGACACCAAGATTAACTGGTCATACCATCAAGATGATTTTGCGGCTTGGTGTGAAGGAAAAACTGGCGTGCCATTGGTCGATGCAGCGATGCGCTGTCTCAATGCGACGGGCTTTATGCACAATCGCTTGCGCATGGTCACAGCGATGTTTTTGACCAAAGACCTATTGATTGATTGGCGCTTAGGTGAGCGTTACTTTATGCAGCAGCTGATAGACGGCGACTTTGCGTCAAATAATGGCGGCTGGCAATGGAGCGCTTCAACAGGTACGGATTCTGCGCCTTACTTCCGTATTATGAACCCCTTTAGCCAAGCTAAAACCCATGATGCTGAGGGGATATTTATTAAGACTTGGCTACCTGAATTAAAACCAATTCCTACCAGCATTTTACATAGCGAAGATAAAATGCGACAAGCATTGGCAAAGGGTGGTAAGTTTGCCAACATTGATTATCCTGTGCCAATGGTCGAGCATAAAGCCGCACGACAACTAGCGATTGCTGAATTTAAAAAATGAATAGCAAAAAAGGCTTTATAAGAGTTGATTCGATATAAAGCTTTTTTGCTAAAACTTTACTATTTAACCATATTCATCAGTATTATGAGCTTGAAAGTGGCAGCTGACATGAACCCGCACCTTGCGTGGTGACCGTCACTACTGCGCCAGTTAGCGCAAACAGCTGTTGCAACTGGGTTTGTGCATTTTCTAGTGCCATCGTCATCACATCACCGCGGCAAGCGCGTTCAAGCACTTCT